>NZ_JBTJEP020000005.1:0-202824 GCF_054456635.2 Leucobacter faecis | reverse complement strand
AGGGCCATGCCCACGGTGAGGGGCACGAAGATGAAGTGGTACAGCGTGGTGAGGCCAAATTGCCAGCGCGCAAGGGCCAGCGGGTCGAGTTGCTCGATCATATCTGTTTCCTGACCTGGGAAAAGACCACGACTACGGTCTTCGCTCCCATAGCGTGATCCTGAAACTTTAGGGGTCCCAGGGGCCAGAGTTGTCTCTGGATTGCCACCAAGATACCCAACATTTTTGCCGTGCGCGAATGCGTCTTGACGTCGAAAAAGATGATGCTTCACGTCGAGATATTTTGAGGATTCCGGGGCATATTGAGAGGCCTCGGAATCCTGGTAGAACGACGCAAAATTCACGCGGCCAGGGCCCCTGCGAAAGAGTGTCCGACCTGCATTTGCCTACGTCTACAGCCTGGAAATCGGTGCGCATTGCATCCCAATTGCATCCCAGATTCCTTCGACTTGGCAACACCAATGAAGAAGGCTTTAGACAGCATAAAGCGCCCCTCCTGCGATTCCAAATCTGAACAGAAGGGGCGCCATACGCCGCTGGGCACGCTACCTGAGCGTCGGCCTGAACACGCTCAGCAAGTGTTTCTCGCACTCGGCTGGGTCGAAGCGCACCAGGCGGCCGATCTTGTATGACGGCAGCTCGCGCGTGCGCGCCTTCTCGGCTATCTCTCGTTCAGAGATCGACCAGGCCTCGGCGAGCTCGCGGGCCGACACAAGCTTCCGCAGGGCGGGCGATGATGGTGATGACTTGTTCATGTCTCTGCGTGAGACCGGCGACGCGACCAAGCAGAAAGACCCACCCGTGATTCCGAGTGGGTCTTTCTGCTTAGTCGCGTGCGATGCTTAGAGGGTTAGCTAATCCCAGCCGATTTCATCCCAGGTGCCGCAGTAATAGTTGCCGTGGCCGTCGTACTGGCCGGTCCAGCTGGTGCCGGGCGGGCATTCAGTAATGGGGCCGCCGTTGGTGTTCCCGTTGCCGCCTTGCTCCGCGCCAGCTTGACCGTCGGCGACCGGGATGACCTGTGCTGACGTGACATAGCGAGACTGCGCCCCTGCGATCGTGCCCGTCACTTGAACCTGCACGCTTTGAAGCTCGTCACTCTCGGTGAGCTGGTATCTCGCTCCGTTGGCTCCTGTAATGGGCTGCCCGTTGCGAAGCCACTGATATGCGAACTGCACGCCGCTCGTGCCCCAGCCGTCTGCATAGGCGGTCAGCATAGGCGGTCAGCATAGAACCGACACTCAGGCGACCCGAAATCGAGGCGCGTCCGGTATCCACGAATCCGGGCCTGCCGGCGTCGCGGTGAATGAACGCGGCCATCGCCTCACGGGTGACAGTGCTGCGGGGCTTGAACGTGCCGTCGGCGTAGCCGGTGGTGATGCCAGACTTCTGCATCCAAGCGATCTCGCGGTTGAACTTGTGCGCGCGCGGCACGTCCGTGAACGCGGTGCTGAGGCCTGCGGCCGGCTTGCCGTTGGTGCGGTACATGAACGCCGCCATCGCTTCACGCGTGAGCGCCGCCTTAGGTTGGTAGACGACCCCGCGGGCGGTTTTCGTGCCGGTGGAGAGTCCTTTCGCTTTCATCCAGCTGATTTCGCGGTAGAACTTGTCGCCCGGTTTCATGTCCACGAACGGTGACTTCTTCGGGGCGGTGTAGTTGTCTCCGCTGAGACGGTAGAGGAACGCCGCCATTGCTTCGCGCGTGAGGTTCGCGCCGGGCTGGTAGTAGTCGCGGCCACCGATGTTCGTGCCGGTCGTGAGCCCTGTGTTGTACATCCAGGTGATGGGGATGTAGAACTTGTGGCCCTGCGGAACGTCGGGGAATCGTTTGGTCTCTTGCCCCATGGCGCTCTCAGCGACCAGGGCGGGTTCTTCTGCGAATGCAGGCGCTGAAGCAAGCGTGAAAGGCAGGGCGACTGCTATAGTCACCGCGAGCGTCTTCGCTGCTTGTTGAATGAGTTGGCGGACCATGATCAGTGAGTTTCCTTTGCGCTTGTTGATTCCCCGGCTTCATCGTATCGGCGAACAGTAGACGTGGGTGGCTCCCACTCCCTTCCATATGGGACGCAGCCAAAACCCCCGCTGGCGAAAGGGTGCCAGCGGGGGTTTTAGATTTACACCAAGAGCGCAAGGGAGCGCGCGACAGTGGTCTGCGTCACGCGCTCCCGTTTAATTATTCTGCATCCTCCTCAGTGGCGACGGACTCGTCAGCGTCACTCTTCTTGCGGCCTCGCAGCCAAAGAGCAACAGTGGCGCCGGCTGCGAGCAGTAGCGCACCTGCGCCAGCGGCAATCGGGAGAGCCAGGTCCGAAGCGGTGGCCGCCGCGGCGACAGGCTTCTTCGGGTGCTTGATCTCGAAGTTCTCGCTCGGCTCTCCACAGTCGCCGGTGGCGATGATCGTTTCAGAGCCGTCTTCGATCCGGATCAGTGTCTCGACGTAGCCGCCCAGGCCAACGTCTTCTGCCTTGGTGACAACCTTCTTGGACGTGTACTCGCCGGTCTTGGTGACCTTCACGCCCTTCTGGTCTGAGAAGCGCTTGAGCTCGGTCTCAGGGGTGCAGACCATGTCTTCGCCCTCAGTGCGCTCGTACGCCTTGAACGTCACCTTGTACTCAACATCGTCACGTTCAGAGAGCGGACCCTCAACCGTGGCGACGTCGAACATCTTCTCGCCGACTTCCACCGTACCGGCCGACTTCGTGCTGACCGTCGGCTCCTCGATCACCGTGGTCTCGTTCGGGAGACCACACTTGCCGGTATGAGCGGTGACACTCTCGCCGTCCTCAGGGTTGAAGATCAGGTTCTCCACCCAGTACACGGTGCCTTCCGACTTGCTCTTGACAGAAGGTGACTGGTACGTACCTACGCCATCAACTGCCACGGGGTCGGTCTTAGCGACAGGCTGAACGTCACACACCGCATTCGGGTCGGAGACTTCCTCGGCCGTCCAGAGCACGACTTCGCCGTTCTCGTCGAGCACCTTCTCCCAGTTCTCGTCGTACTTCGGCTTGCCAGCCTCGGGCTTGAGGTAGGCCGTGAAGTCCACGACGGCGGGAATGTTCTTAGGCATGGAGCCTGTGATGAGAGCGGTGTCGTTGATGTCACCGTACACGGCGCCCTTTTCCTGGGCCTGAGTTGTTACCTCGGGTCGTTCAATCTTGGCGGTCTCCGAAGGGACGCCAAAATCATCGCAGGACTCGACGATCTTGTCCTTCGCCTCGCCCACCTGGTCCTCAGGCAGCGCGCACCACTGAACCGTGACGTAGCTTTCCTGGGTTGAGAGCGGGATGGTGAAGGCGTCGGATTCAAAAGCCGTGCTCGGCTTGTTGACGTTCGTGGTGACAGAGCCGAGAACCTTGGCGTCCGAAGGTGCGTTCTCCTGCTGAGTAGGCTTGTCGTCCGTCAGGTAGGCGGTACCGCGCAGAGTGTAGGGAATGCGCTTGCCGTCCGCGCCCTGCAGCCAGCCGCCTCGTACGAGATCCACGGTCACGTTGTCAGTGAAGGAGTCACCGATCGTCACCTTGCTAGTGGAAAGCTGCGTGTCGATCTTGAGCTGCTGCGCAGTGACCTGCCCTTCATCGGCCGTGCCGAAGCCGTCCGTGAAGTGGTAGTTCACGGGGATCGACATGGCACGCTTGCCGTTCGCTGCGGTCGGCGGGTTTTTGACGTTCTCGGACTGCTTGTCGGCGTCAATCGTCCAGACCCAGGTGTAGTAACCCGTCTCTTCTGAAACGAAATCGGTCTCAACCTCGTAAGTACCGGGACCGGTTTTTTCGCTGGTGGTTACCTCGGCCGTGCCGGCAATCGGCGATCCTGCCGGGGGAGTTGCCGACGGGTTCAGTGCGGGATCCTGTAGGAACGGGCCGTACAGCGTGCCGTGAGCGGTGATGGGTGCGAACTTCTTCGTGCCGTCAGACTTAAACGAGGTACGCCATTGATCAGTGAGCACGGGGTAGTCCCCGGTGCCGATCTTGCTCGACGGCGACAAGGTCACGGTGTCGCTGAACTTTTCGCCCACCTTGATGACCTTGGTTTTCACCTCGGTCACGAGCTCCGGCGCCCAGAGGGTGTCGGGGTCAACGTACTCGCCATCGAAGTCGCCTTCAATGCGCTCGATCTTCTCAGCGGGAGCGCTGCCTGTGACGAAGCTCTGGCTGGGACCGTTGCTCGAGATGAGCAGCTGCCCTGGGAGAGTGGTGACCTTGTCATACGCCCAGCTGCCGCCGAAGCTGACTCGGTAGTAGCGGTTGTATTCCTCCCCGGCGGGAGGGCGCCCCTCCCAGGAGATCGTGTGTGCCTCGCCGTCCGTGACAGTGGCGGTGCGGCCGTCCTTGGACAGGGTGACACCGCTCTGCGCGATGAACACACCGTTCTCAACAGTGACCTTTTGGGTTCCTGCCTGAACCTCGATGGTGCCGTGATAGGGCGAAGACGAGTTCACAACGAGGTCGCCCGGCTGAGTGCCGCCGATGACCCCGGTGCTGCCGCCTCCGGCCGTAACCCAGTTCTGCGCCTCTTGGATCATTGCCGCGGCCATATCGACAGAAGCGCCGAACCCGTGTCCGATCATGGCAGACTTCACCTGAGCGATGGCGGCGTTGTACGCTCCGTCGCCGCCCATCTGTCCGCGGTAATCCCAGATTGCAAGCTGAACCGCGGCAGCTTGCACGTTGTCAACGGTGCTTCCGTACTTGCCCATGACGTACTGGAGCACCTTCACGCCATCGCCGGTCACTGCGCCGACTGACATGGGCCCGGTTTGCACGCCAAGGTGAGCGTTCGTGTAGCCGCCCGTGCTGTAAGCAGGGAGCGAGCTGGCAGGGACGAGCGGAGCATCGCCGCTTCCGACCGCCAGGCCGAACTCCATGCAGTACACAGTGGTGCCGTTCTCGTGGATGAGAGAGCCGATACCTGCTCCTGCGCCGTCGTAGTCACCTGCGCCGGCAGACGCGGCCTGAGCTTCGATGCTGTGAGAGGTGAAGCTCACGGCCGTGTACGTTCCGCCCAGTAGGCTGGCTGTCAGCAGGATTGCTCCTAGCCGACGAGCGTTACCTCGGGTTCGCTTTTCTGCCGTCATCATCGAGGACGACTCCTTTCTATAGCGAGGCGTTAGCACCTCGATATAGACGCATGCGAACCTTCAGCCGCCCCTGAGCGAGCGTATCCTGAGAGGATGCTGGGAGCTCACCAGCCGATTTCATCCCAGGTGCCGCAGTAGTAATTTCCGTTGCCGTCGTACTGGCCGGTCCAGCTGGTACCAGGAGGGCAGCTCGTAACAGGTCCGCCGCCCGAACCGCCGTTGCCTCCGGAGCCTGCACCTCCTGAGCCCGTGCCACCCGCGCCGGTGCCTGCTCCGCCAGAACCAGCGCTGCCACCTGAGCCAGTGCCGCCTGAGCCGCCGGAACCCGTGCCAGCTCCACTAGAGCCCGTGCCGTAGTCGATGTAGTCGCTAAATTCGCTGTAGCCACTCGAATCGCCGTAGCCACTGCCGTCGCTTGCGCCTGTGAGTTGCTCGGCCCGCTCCGCCGCAGCCTCGGCCGCAACGGTCTCCTCCACGACCTTTGCATCGTGACTGGTCTTCGCTCGAGCAACAGCGTTCGCGTACGTTTGCACTGCTTCGTAAAGCTCAGAAGTCGTGGCCTCCTCGGTCTCGTGCAGCTGAGCAGCCTTCTTGGCGGCCTTCGTCACGGCATCTTTGTCGGATTGGGGTGCTTTCGCGAACATTTCAATTGATGTCTTTGCCTGCGCAGGGGCACTCTTCGCCGCCGCTGAAAGCGCTGAACGGAGCGAGCCTACCTGCGCATCCACCGCCTCGATTAAGGCCTGCGATGCTTGAGCCTCTTTGGCGGCGTCGGCGGCGGACTTTTCAGCCTTTGCAAGCTCAGTCCGCACTGAATCGACGACTTTTCCATTCACCTCATGGTCCGCAACCTTCTTCGCAGGCACAGGCTTCGAGCTAATGTCGAGCAGTTCGATCGCCTGGTCCACCGACAGGTCGATGATGTGCGCGGGGACGGTGGGATCAGGGGCGGGCTTATCGGCCCTTTTCGCTGCTGCTGCGGCGTCAGCGTCTGACTGTACCTGCTTGTCAAAGGCGGATTGCAGCGCTGACTCCTTGGGTGCACTGGCCTGCTCGATCTTGGCGTCAGTAACAGCCTTCTTGATTGCCTTCGCGTCCGCGCTGGTGAACGTTGGCTCTCCCTGATCCGCAAGGGCATTGAGCTTCTCTGCGAGGGAGTACGCCGCCGGCTGCGTGATCTTGTGAAGCTCCACGACTGCCTGAGAGGTTGATTCATCAGAGGCAGACTGGATCGACACTGCATGCAACGACTCTACTGTGCTGTGGTAGTTGGACACCTGGTGCGCGTGCACGATCGCAGGAATCCCGACTCCGCCCCCGATAGCCAGGGCAGCTACACCGGCGAGGATGGCATACATCTTCTTGCGGGCAGGCGCGCGTTGAGCCGTGCCGGGAGGGAGGGAGGGTGGTGAGGTTTCTGCGTTCGACATAGCGGGTTCTTTCTGTACTGTCGATCCGGGATGATCCGGTCGTTGGCTCTATATATCCAGGGGTGCTGGCTCGATAGAGTTATAAGACGGATGTGATGCTTTGATATTCGACCTTAGCCCCGGAAATGATGCGCACCCGGCTGACGCTTGTGCGAGCAGCGGCCTATGACGCGGCGCCTTCGGCGGGTTTCGTGAACCGCTGCTGGTTGATCATGTCTTGCACAGCGAGGACACGCGGAACATCGCTGAATCGCACCCCTCCAGAGCCGCCATTGCTGGTGTTCCAGGTGCCCTGGGTTTGCGGCCCAAACCCAGCGGCCGCATCGTGGAAGATCAGCGTGCCGCAGCGGAAGATGCGATCGAGGATGCCGCGCTCCACCGACACGGACACGACCCGGTCGAGCGGGATTTCGCGAGACTGGCGGTAGAGAAGACCCCAGCGGGCGATGACACGGCGACTCGTGACGGAGAACGTGGCTGCGCGCCACTGCAGTACTGGTACGACCGCGTACCAGATGCCTAGTAGAAGTAGAAGCACATGAGCTCCGAGCTGCCCCCAGTCATCCCACCAGGGCAATCCCGTATTAGTCGGAAGCCAGCGCAGGGCCGCGAAGTGCAGCGCAAGCAGGAAGAGCTCGATGATCACGGGGACGAACAGCACTTTCCAGTGCGTGCGCCCCTGCCAGATCGAAGTTTCACCAGTGCTGACAGTAGCGGCGGGTTGTGTGTTGAGGTGATCGGTCATGATGGCTCCTTCGCAGCGTCGAGCAGACGCATGAGAGTGGTGTGAACTTCGGACGAAGTGGGGCCGAGGGGAGCGCCGCGGAAGGCAGCCGCCTCGGTGGCGGTGCCTTCCCATGACGGCGCTGTTTCGGGCGCGCTCGCAGGTACGGTGGTGTCGCGGTCAGCTCGGTCGGCGAAGAAGTGCGCAAGCCACGCCTGTTGCACGCGTCCAGCTAGAGACGGCCATCCGCGCTGTGATGAGGCCGCTTTTACGAGCTTCCGGTGTGCAAGGAGCAGACGCTCTCCTGGGCGCGGAATCGGAGACAGCGCGGCTTCTGTGACGAGAAGAGCAATGCGCTTGTCACGATCAAGCAGCGCGAGCGCGTCGTTAGGGGTGAACTGCAGCCAGAGACGATCGAGGTCAGTGTCGGAGGGTCGACCTGTAGCAGCAGCGCGTAGAGAGGTCTCCAAGATTTCAGGGTGGGCACCAATGCGGGACCAAAGCTCTCGGCAGATCACAGGGCTGCTCGGGGGAGTGAGATCAGGGATACCGAAGGCGTCATGCAGGCCCCGGGCGCCCTCTAGCCGGCGCCCCAGCCCGGTGTGATGCTTGAGGCGCATATTGAGCGCGCTCACCTGGTCGTTGCCCCAGCCCCCGTCAGGGGTGGCTGAAAACGTGATGGCGTGAGCGCGCTCGCTGATCTCTTGATGGTAGTCCGACAGGTGCTGCTGCTCCTGCTGGGCGATACCCCGCGCGGCGGTGGCGAGATAGGACCAGGCCCAGCCCACGGGTGACCCGTTATGGCGCGGGTCGAAATGCGACGGGCGCTCCGGCGTTCCGAGCACCGCTGTGTGGAGGCGGTCCGTGAGCTGCTCGATCAGCCGCTCACGCAACAGGTCGTTCGCACCCTCCCACAGTACGGACTGCGCCACCTGCTCGGGAATCTGCTCCTCACACAGTGCGAAGAACACCTGCAGACGAAGGGAGTGATCACCATTTGAGCGCGCTGAAGACGCGCTCCCCCCGGAGATAGTGTCGTCGTGCGCGGCGCTCATCACCGGGGCTATGAGACGCGTAACCAACATGTCGCATAGGACGTGACGGGAGACGGAAATGAATAGCCACCCCTCGCGGCGACGACGGGACCGGAAGGTGCCACGAGGGGTGGGAGCGAAGCACAACAAAGGGAGCGCAGTGGTGTGGCGGCCATGACCCTCTCCTTGCGATAGCGTGCTTCGCTAAGGACGCATGCGAACCCGCCGCGTTCGCATGCGTCAGAGGCAACGGCATTGTTACTTGAGAGGGACTTCTAATGACTTACCAGACACATGATGTGGAATATGCGCTATCGGGTGAAGTGGAGCTGCCCCGGTTCGTATTCGTCACCGACGGCGAAGACCGGCAGGCGATCTGCTCCGACACCCTCACTGGATTGTGCGAGGCATTTATCGAGGGGTACGACACGCTCCCTGAGATGACCGAAGACTTTGACCCACACCTGGCAGCCCGACTTGACGTCCTCAGCGGCTTTGCCGACACCCTGCAGGCGGGCATTCTCGCCGCGATTGAAGGGGAGCAGCCAGACTTCCTCGCGGCCCTCTCCGAGGATCAGGTGACCGCGCTCATGCACCCTAAAGACGCAGAGATTCTCAAGTTCGAGGCGTGGGAGTCCGAAATCCCGCTCGTGCTGATGGCGCACCAGTACATGCCGTACTCGGACGTGCCTGCTCCCGAAGGGGATGCGATCGTGTGGCTGAACGCGCATGACGAGCGCCGCTTCCTCGCATCGCTGGAGCTCATGGGACTGGGGCAGCTCTTGATGCGCGCCGAAGAGGCCGAGGAGGTTGTCGACGAGCTCGCCCCGTTCTAAACCCCGCACCACACAAGACAGCGCCCCGCTTTCGATTCGAAGGCGGGGCGCTGTCTTGTGCAGGTTTGATAGTTCAGTCAAAAGTGACGGTTTGACCGAGCTTGCCGCTCCCTAGCCGTCCGGGAACTGCTGCGCGACCTTCGTGGCGTGGTGTTTCGCGGCGTTCGCGCGGGCGCCGCCGGTGAGCGGCTCACCGTCCGGGCCGAGCTCCCACGCCTCGTATTGGCGCGGTCCGTGCCCGTACCCCTCGGCGACGTCATCCTCCCCGTCAATGCGCGGCACGAGGCGGCTGATCTGCGCCTGCGACGGGGCGGGGTTGATAGAGGTGCGGAACCCGCGCCGCTTCGCTTCCGCGAGGTACGCTTCCAGCGGCGCGAAGTAGCCCTTGAACACCGCCGGCTCCTGCCCGTCGAGATGGGCAAGGCCCACGCCGCGGCCGCGCACCGGATCCTGGGCGATGTTCGCCGGGACATCGGGCACTTTCTCAGGAGTGCGGAACGCGTGCCCCTTCTCCGCCTGGCTGGGGCTCACTCCGAGCATTACCCGGTGCGGGAGGTTGCCTTTCAGTTTGGTCGAGAACCCGTACCGCTCGTTCGGCTGCTGCGTCAAAAAGATGACCCGGATGCCGGCAGCGCGATACACCGCCGGGATCTTCGACAGCGCCGTCACCAGGAGCTTCGACTCGAGCAAGTCCTGCTGCATCTTCACGAACTCCGGCAGCTCTTTCATTTCTTTCGACAGGCCGCTCGGCATCGGGTCGGCGGTCAGGAGCGCTGCGAGCTCGTCCGCGACCAGCAGTAGCGGGGGATTGTCCCGCTTGACCTGCGCCGGGAGCTCCTGCCACTTGGATGCGCCGTGCGTGCTGAGCAGCGCGCCGCGGCGTTCGCCCTCCTCGCCGACGAGCTTCGCCACCGCGACCGCCTGTGCCACTGAGTCGCAGCCCCACAGGTGATCCTTCACGAACGGCTTGGCCCAAATGAAGTCGGTGGCTTTGTCAACTGACGTCATTACCCCGATGTCGTACCCGCGCGCTTTCGCGCTGAAGATGAGGCTCTGTACGGTCACAGAGTTGTGGGTCGGGATAAAGCCGCCCGTAAGGTACAGGTGCTCAGGATGCGCGACCTTGAGGCAGCGCATGTCATCCTGCCCGTCGATGCGAATGTCCGTGACATACAAGAGCTCCTGCGTCGCGCGCACTTCCGCCGGGAGCCGCTCCACATGCCGCGTGAGAAGCGCGACCGGCAGGCTCGTGGTGAATGTAATCCGGTACCGGGTGCCCGTGACCGTGCGCACGTCATCTTTCGTGTACGCCGCAACGCTGCTGTTCATCGCCGCTTTGATCCCGAGACTGCGCACCAGCTCCAGTGTGTCTTCGGCGAGGTCCTGTTTGCAGAACGTGATTTCGCACTTGCCGACTTTGCTGACGTGGCCGTCAGAGTCCATGATGCCTTGCAGCAGTGCGAGTCGCTGCGCCTTCGACGCACGAAGATAGGCGGCCGGAATGCGTTTGTCGAGCTTTCTGCGCCCTGGGCCTGCAGCGACGGTGTTTAGTCCGGTGAGCTTGAGAGCGTCCCAGAGCCCGGCATGGGCATAAGTGGAAGCGCGACCTTCAGGCTTGGTCTCGATTCTGCGCACGGGAAAGCCAGCAGCTTCGATCCGATCAATGATTTCACGATCCATTCCAGTTACGACACCCGCCCTTGCGCTGCCATCTCCGAGCCAGACTCCGAACGTGTACGGGTCAAGAGGTAGATCAGCTTCGGGTCCGTCGATGGGCTGCGCGGTGCGAATGGCCCAGTTCACGCGCTGCGCTTTGCCGTAGCGCAGGCTGGACATCATTTCGGCGGTGGTGACGAGCTGCTCTTCGTGCATGGCTGGGCGATTGCGCTGGTCAGTGAGCGACTGCCGCTCCACGCGCTCGGCGAGGAGCGTGATCACCTCGTCCACAGGGTACGCAACAGGCGGGACGCCACCAGTGCCGGCCAGGCGCTTGCTCACCCCGACCGCGAGGTGCTTGAACTGATCTTTGAGCTGATACAGCGATGTTTCGTGCCGCCCGATGAGACGTGCAATGTCCGAGAGCCCTGCCACGTCCCCGGGTCCGATTTCCTTGGCTTTCGCGCGCAACGCGGCGGCCTCGGCCAGGTACTTTTCCTTGTGCGCAGCGCGTCTCAGCTTCATTTTCGGGGTGTGGATCGACCGAGACACGACACTGGACGCTTTCCACAGGTGGCTGCCGCTCGCGCGGACCTGCTGCCCGTCGGAAAACGTGACCACGTAGGTGTCGGTTCGGCGAATATCTGAGAGCCCGATTAGCTCGGTTTCGGTACCATCAGCGGCGTAGACAAGATCGCCGATTTTCAAGTTGCGGACTGTCGCCCAGCCGTGTGGTGTGTTGTGCTGAATAGGTACAGGGATACGTTCGTCGAGCCTCAAATCTTTACCCGCTCCAGCCAGCCCCACGACTAGACTTCCCACCGAGTCACTGAAATCAATCTCCACCGGCCGGTTGGGCTCACCGCTGCCGCCGAGTGACATGCCGAGTGGGATGCGCCACAGGTCTTTGTCTCCCACCTGCTCCGCGTGCGGTAGAGCCGCGAAATCGAACGGGTAGACCGGCTCGAACGTGGGCTGCTCGGCGGGGATGATTTCGCCGCGCAGGGCTCGGGCATCTGTTTTCACGTACCAGCCGGGCCGGCCGACGACGCTCTCTGCGACTTCGAGCAGCTTGTCGTCATGCTTTGACGGGGCGTACTTAGACGGCAGCTCGAACGTGAACCCGCCGCCGCGGCGGTCGTGCACCTGCACCTCCCAGCGAGGGACACCGATGACGTTGGCGATCGCGTCGCGGCAGCGCAGCTCCTGCTCGCTCATCTTGGTGAGTCGGGCGCGTTTCACGTGAGGGCGGAACTCAGTCAGGTAGTAGCCGTCATGCTCCTCTTCGAGGCGCTGCGCGGTGAGCTCACCCTCATTCGGTTTGATAGACGTGCCGAGGCTGACCTCGAAGCTTTTCCCGCCCTGGCTCCCGCGCATCTCGGTGAGCGCCGTGCCGCGGGTGAGGGTCACCTGCCCGGTCTCGGGGTCCCAGGACTGCACCTCCCAGCCGGTGCCGCGCTGTTCAGACACTTTCTGCACGAGTGCCTGCATGTGCGCTTCATTGTTCGGGTCGAATTTGCCGCCCGCTTTAACCTTGATCCGTTCGAGTGCCACACCCGCCGCCTTCCGTGAACAAACTGCTTCACAGATGACGCATGCGAACGCGGCGCTTTATACAGTCGGTTTTCGACCGGCTCGTGCTACGACGATCGCCGTCCCGCCCGCGGCGAGAGTGACGACACCTGCGCCCACCGCCCACCAGGGGGTCGGCATGGTCGGGGTAGGCATCTCGGCTCCCGGGGGAGTGTCCGCGCCTGGTACACGCTCTCCCGTCACGATGAATCGGTGGCTGTTAATACCGAGCGGCGTGCATGTAAGGAGGCTCACGAGATCCTTGCCCACTACGACGGGGCGGTAATCCGCGGCGAGCGGGTCGAGCACGTCGGTGCTGGTGACACGGTAGGTGAGGGTTTCGCCGAGCACGTCGATCATGAACTCATCACCCTCTTTCATCTCCGGCAGGCGAGTGAACCCGACTGATGTAGCAAGGCCGCGGTGGCCGCCGAGTACGGAGTGCGTGCTTTCGCCGCCGACCGGGAGAGACGAGGTCTGAGCGTGGCCCAGCCCTTTCAGGAGCGTTTCGTCAGTGAGGCCGTGGCGCAGCGGCTGGTCGATCTCGATAGAGGGCACTCGTACGCGGGCGATAATGTCTGTGCCGGGAAGCGCGAGCGCCTTTGCATACCCGTCGCGTGGTACGCCGGTGCCGGCCGCCACGGCAGCGTTATAAGCGCGGGCTTCTTCCAAAATCTCATTTACACCGCGCTCAGGCAGGTCGCGGGTCGTCTCCATCTGGGCAACCAGCGCGCGGTTCTGCACCGTCTGCTCAATCCACTGCGCCGCTGACGGGTACAGCATCGCGAGCACCCCGAGCCAAGCAATCGCGATGAGGACGAAGCCGCCCCACCGGCCCGGGCGCTTTTCAGCCGGGGCGGCGGGGCGGAGGTGGGTTGATCGCCTAGTCACGCGCGGCACGACGACCTCGCGCCATGGCTACGGCGGCACCCGCCGCGGCGATGAGGGTAGCGGCTCCACCGATCGTGTACAGAAGGATCTGAGCGCTGCCCGTCACGGCCATCGCGATGGCGGGACGTTTCGGGTTCGAGATTTCGATGATCGACAGCTCCTCAGGCTCTCCGCTGCCGGGGAAGACGGTGAAGTCAAACACCTGGTTTGCGCGGATGTAGCCTGCCGGTGAGCGAGTCTCGACCAGCCAGTACTTCGTCCCGTCAAGCGTGGCCTTGAGGCCGGGGAGGTACACCGACCCGGTCTGGCCGTCAGCCGTTTCAGTGACGAACGTGTCACGGCGCTCGTCACCCACACCAATCATCACGGCTCCCGTGGGCTTCTCGCCGCGCTCGACCGCGTCGTTCGCCGCCTGAGCAGCCTCTTCGCTGTCGAACACCTGGAACTCGGCATCATCGAGGCGGACGCTGTAGTCACCCTCAGCGATCTTCGTGATGCGTGCTGGCCCGAACAGGGTCTCGGCGTCCACGTCGATCTTCGAGTCGTTCAGGCGTACGACGGCGTTGTTCACGAGGTGCCCGTCGGCCGCGCCGAGCTCGGTCACCATCGTCTTGAACTGGAACGTGACCGTGCCGCCGGTCTTGCCGATGTTCGCCTGCACAGCCTGGCGACCCTTTTCGGTGAGCGACATGGTGACGACGCCGCCCTGGTGTGTCACGGTGTACTCGTCTGCTTCCAGCTTGCGCACGGTCTGCGCGCCCTCCGCCTGGCCGCTCGTCTCGGTCACCACGGGGGCCGAGTACTTCTCGCCATACACGAGCCCAGTAGGCAGTGTGTCGATGATGGTGAGGTCGGTGATCATTACCCCGTGGCTCGGGTTCGCGGGGATGGTCGAGCTAATGTCCCAGGTCACCAGGTCGCCGAGCGCGGTGGCGTCCGAGTCGTCTACCGTTTTCGCGGCCGTGACGATGGTGTTCTTCGGGTACGTGTGCACGTCGTAAATCCACTCTCCCGGTTTGCCCTCGCGCGGCGTCGGAACAGTCACCAGGAACGGTTCGGCGGGCTGTGCGATCTTGTGCTCGCCCGGGTCGGTTTCCGTCACCCAGTAGAGCCCGAACGGCAGCTCAGCCCCGGCCCATGTGGCGGCGCCGTTTCCAGCAGTCACCTTCTCGGTGCCTGTGGCGAGCGTGGTGCCTGCCGCGGCGGGGTCGAACGCCTGGGTACCGTCCAGGAGCGGCTGAATTGCCTGCCACCCGTCAGTGTCTCTCAGGTCTACCTTTTCGCCTGCATAGTCAGTGACCTGCTGCACCTTGAACGTCACCCCGGCGAGGGGTTCCGCCCCGACTGGGGGAGCGTCCCACACGTCGCCGGTACCGCGAGGGCTATCGGCGACGGTGGGAGAGGTGTGCTTGTGCACGGTGAGCGTGCGATCCTGCTCACCGTCGATGTTGGCGGGCGCGGCCATGCTGGCGGTCGCCCCGAACAGGGACAGCAGCATGGCCGCTGCTGCCCCAAGCGCGACGGCAGCGCCGCGTTTCGTGTGTCGTTTCATGGTCATGTTCCTTAGTTCGCAGCGTGGCGCTTGTTACGGCGGTAGAGGATGATCCCCGCCGCGGCGGAGAGGAGCACGACAGCGGCGCCGCCGAGCATGAACGCGGGCGATCCAACGCCACCGAGGACGGGGAGGTCGCTCGTCGGCCACTTCGGGGTGAAGTGATCGGTCGCGCACGGGTCGGTGTCGCTCTTTCCACACGAGTCAGGCAGCAGCGGCTTGTCGTCGTAGGTGAGCTTGCCAAACGCGGCGTTATCCACCGTGACACCCCAGGCGTCGTCGTTCAGTTTGTACGTGTACGTGAGAGTGGCTTCCTGACCGGCGGGAATCTTCGGCGCCGTCCAGGCGAGCTTGTCGCCGGAGATGGCGTTCGGGCGATCCACGGCCTGACCGTTCGTGACCTTCTCCTGCGGTACGCCGTCAAGCTTCGCGAACGGGGTCACCTTCGCGAGCGTGTCGGTGAGCTCGATCCCAGTCAGCGGCACGTCGCCGGTGTTGCGCACCGTCAGCGTGTACGTGATCGGGTGGCCCGCGGGGACCTCTGACCCCGACTTCGGATCAGAGTCTTTCGCCATGCTCCAGCCTGGCTTAGGCCCATTGAGAGGAGTCTCCACTTCATCGCACTGATCAGTGTCGGCATCCACGTTCGCGTTCACCTGGCAGTCGCCCGTTTCGGGGCGAGGCAGGTCAGTGCCGCTGACGACGGCGCGGTTTGTATGTGTGGCGGTCTTGTTCGCGTCCGCGGTCGGGATGACTGCGCTGAACGTGACCGTGGCCGTGGTGCCGTTCTTCAGCGTGCCGATGTTCCAGACGCCTGTCTCGGCGTTGAACGTGCCGTGTGACGGTGCCGTCACTTGCTTCGGTGTCTTAAAGCCCGTCGGGTAGACGTCCTTCATGACGACCTTCTCAGCCGGCGCATTACCGGTGCTCTTCACGGACACCTGCCAGGTGACGGTCGCGGTCTTCCGATCCTCAGCGTAGGCGGGGTTGCCGACCTGCGCCTTGTCGATCTTGAGGCCGGGCACGGAGCCGTCCAGCGGCGTCTCCACCTCGTCGCACTGGTCCGTGTCGCTATCGAGGTCTGCGTTCACCTGGCAGGCGCCGGTCGTGGTGCGCGGCAGGTCAGTGGCGCTGACGACGGCACGGTTGACATGCTTCGACGTAGGCGAAGTCGCCGTGGTCGTGGGCAGCACCGCGCTGAACGTCACCGACACGGTTTCACCCACCGCGAGCGTGCCGATCGTCCACTTGCCGGTCGCAGCATCAAACGTGCCCTTCGAGGGCTGCGCCACGATCTTCGCGCCGGTCGCGCCCGTCGGGTACACGTCCGTCATGACCGTGTTAGAGGCGGCGGCGTCACCGGCGTTGTGAACGTCAACCTTCCACGTCACCGTCGCCGTTTTGCGATCCGCGGCGTAGGCAGGCTCGCCGACCTGCGCTTTGTCAAGCAAAAGATCGGGTCGCTCTTGGAAACTGTTGGGCGGCAGGTCAATCGACTTCGTGAATGCTTCGCTCACCCAGTCGTTAATGACGCGGGTGTTGCCCCAGCTGCCGGGCGGGCTTACAGCAGGGCTCGTACCGGTGCCGTCCCATTTATGGTTCGCGCCGTTACCGTTCGTGACCTTCTTCGTGAACGTCGCCGCCACACGACCGCTCGGGGTACGCAGCTTGCTGTCGTCCCAGCTCACGGGCTGCACCTTGTTCGTTTGCAGGTCGGTGATGATCACGCCGCCGTTCGAGTGCTCGGCATCTGTGCGGGTGAGGTGAATGTATCCTGCCCCGTCGCCGGTGACGGTGACTTTCAGGTCTTGCGAGAACGGGATCACGGCGCCGTCGGAGTTCTTGCGATCCCATTTCAGGATCTGCTTATTGGTGCCCGGGGTGACCGTCACATTCTTGGTTACAGCCTTGCCGTCAAAACCGTTGGCCTGGCTGCCTTTCGCGCCGATCTTCACGATCAGGTTCATGTTCTGAGTGACCGTGCCGGTGAGCACGCCGGTGGTGCGGTTGAGCTTGAGGTCGGTAACATCTGGCGCGACGTAGGCTGGCTTCACCCAGCCGTAGCCGGGAGATGTTGTGGGCAGTGAACTGTGGGGCTTCTTGGTAAACAGGCGATATGGCTGTAGGTTGGGGCATTGGTTCGCGCCTGTGCCAGCGCCTGCTGGGAGGCGGTACTTAGTGGCCTTGTCGCCGTTCGTCAGCGTCTCTGACGCATCGCGCTGCGGCACCGAGAGCGGCTGGCGCACACACTGTCCGTCAGCGTTCTTGGCGTCCAGGGTCACGCCGAGGTTATTGAGACGGAACGTGGAGTGGATACCGTTGAAACGGGGTGCTTCTACCTTGTACTGCTTGCCCGTGTTGTTCATGGCCCACATTTCAACACCGTCACTGCCGGGCCCCTCACTGGTCTTCCAGTTCTGGCCAATGTTGAGGGTGCTCGTCCATACGCTGCCGGCTTTGCCGGGCACGTAGATGTTCCATTTGAGGCGGGGCATCAGCTCGAGCGTGCCGGGACCTCGAGGGTCACTCGTTTCACCGTCGATGATTTCGATTTTCCATACGCCGACGTTCGCGCCTGTGGCGCCAGCGCCGATCGTGTGGCCGAGCTGCTTCCCGGCTCCGGTCACGACCGTCTTATTGCTTACTACCGTCCCGCTAGGGTTGGTGATCTTCACCCGCAGAGGGGCTTTATCCCAGCCGACCATGAATGGTCCGCCGTTCATGTTGGGGGTCTGGTAGCCGTCATCGGGCGTGACCAGGTCGACGACGAGCCCGTCTCCGGCGCCGACGTAGGCGTACCAGACGCTAGTCTGCAGTGCGGTGCCGGCGATGCTGGAGCCGGAGTAGTCGGTCTTAGCAGTGCTGCCGTTCACAAGACCGTAGCCCACGATGCCTCCGGGGGAGACAGCGGAACCACCCTCATCGGATTCGTCATCGGCGTCGCCTTCTTCGCTGAGCGGTGTGAGCTCTTCTGCTTCGTCGGTTGTAGGTTCGGTACCTTCTTCGGTGCCCGAATTAATGTCGCCTTCGTCGGCGTGTGCCTCCTGTTCCTCAGCAGGAACTTCACCCTCGGCCGGGGAGTCCTGCTCGTCGACCGACGGTTCTTCTTCACCCGTCTCGACTACGGGCAGGGTGTCGTCCTGGGCCAGCACGGGCCAGGGTGCTGGCGCGGCTATGGCGGCGCCAGTGGGCACGAGCCCGATGCACACCGCCGTGGCGAGTGCAGCGAATGCTGAAAGCTTAGGTTTCACTTCTTTCCCCTCTGGGTTCGGAATCGACGCGCAAAGGCGCCTCTACCCATAACGCATGCGAACCTTTGAGGCGCGACACGCCGAGAGAAGAAAAAAGCCACCGCCCTCGACCTGGAGCAGGTTGAGGGCGGTGGAAAAGAGGGGGAAGTGGTTAGAGGTAGAGGCGGTAGTCGTAGGAGGGGTAAATGTTCCCGAACATGGACGACTCTGAGGCGCTCCAACCAACCGAAGCCCAGACATGAGCCGAACCAGCGTCAAGTACCTGCGAGAACAGGGCCTTTCGGTGTCCGGGCGATTCCAGCCAGCCAGCCACTACAAACGCAGCAAAGTCGAGTGCCGCTTCTTGTGACAGCGCATCCCAACCGCCACTGCTTGCAGCGTTTTCGTACTGGGTCATAAAAGCTGTCGCAGGGGAGCCGTCAGGATGCGGCTGCGGGTATTGGTCATACCATCCAGAGGCGCCGTGCACGGTATCAGAGGAGTTATTTAGCGCCCACTGCAAGCCCTTGCTCACCCAGAAGTCGGTCTGGAAGTCGCCCATGGGCTTGAGCCTGCGGTCAAGGATATAGGGCTCAGGCTTGATCGGGACTCCGCCGCTGACGGTTTTGCGCCAGTCGTCGATGTACTGCGGATCGGCGCGGAGCTCGTTGACGAGTCGGATGACCTCTTCGGCGTACACTTCGCGGAACTGTTCGAGGGACAGGTCAGGGGTCGGTACGGCGTCGATCTGGATGCCGCCACCGTTTTGAGGCTGGTAGTGCGAGTTCGCGACGCGGGTTTTCGCGCCGGGGAGGGTGCCGGTGACTTTGACGGAGAGGTTCATGCTCTGGTCGCTCGGGACGGTGTAGTTCGCCTTGGTCGCGCCCGAGATGGGCTGACCCCAGTCAAGCCACTGGTAGGCGAGCTTCACGCCAGTGGGACCCCAGTCATTCGCGATCGCGGTGACCGTGCGGCCGGACTGCTTCACGGAGACAGTGCCGTAAATGTGCACCTCTTCGACCGGAACGGCCTTGATGGTCATGGCCGCGGAGGTGACCGTGCGGAACGTGTTAGCGACGGTGCCGGTGACACGCACCGCCACCTTGCTGCCGCTCTTTCCCTCTGGGATGGTGAGCTTCTGGGTGCTGCTGTCAGTGACCGGCTTCCCGTCGATGAGCCACTCGTAGGACAGCTGCACGCCTGACGTGCCCCATCCTGAAGCCTGGGCGGTGAGGGTCTTGCCTTCGACCGCGTCACCGGAAATCGTGGCGGTGCCGGTTTCCACGTAGCCGGGGGAGCCGGCGTCGCGGTGGATGAACGCTGCCATCGCCTCACGGGTGACAGTGCTGCGGGGTTTGAACGTGCCGTCGGCGTAGCCGGTGGTGATGCCAGACTTCTGCATCCACGCAATCTCGCGGTTGAACTTGTGCGCGCGCGGCACGTCCGTGAACGCGGCACTGATGCCTGCGGCCGGCTTTCCGTTGGTGCGGTACATGAACGCCGCCATCGCTTCACGGGTGAGTGCAGCCTTAGGTTGGTAGACGACCCCACGGGCGGTTTTCGTGCCGGTGGAGAGTCCCTTCGCTTTCATCCAGCTGATTTCGCGGTAGAACTTGTCGCCCGGTTTCATGTCCACGAACGGTGACTTTTTCGGGGCGGTGTAATTGTCTCCGCTGAGCCGGTACAGGAACGCGGCCATCGCCTCACGCGTGAGCGCTGATCCGGGCTGGTAGTAGTCGCGGCCGCCGATCTTTGTGCCGGTTGTGAGGCCCGTGTTGTACATCCAGGTGATGGGGGTGTAGAACTTGTGGCCCTGCGGAACATCGGGGAATCGCTTGGTCGTGCCGGGCAGCTGCTCAGGGGCGGCGTGCGCGGCCGGGGCAGCGGCGATCAGCATGGTCGCGGCCACTGCAGAGGCGGTGAGGAGCGTCGCTGCCTTGCGAGCGAGGTTGAGTTTCATGATCGAGGGTTCCTTGGACTGGGCCGGCGGGCCGGGACGTGGGCGGTCGAGCGGCATGTTGCTGCTCACTACCCTATATACGACGCGCCTGTTGCGCAGCAGGACCGAGCCTGTGCCTTGCCTTGTACGCGCCTTTTCGTGCTCATTGGTGCCGCGTCGCATAGCGTAGACACCAGGAGCCCAACCCGAACAGCTCCGCTTACCCAAGGAACCCGATCATCATGTCCCGCCTCAGCTGCTTCACCCTCATCGCCCTCTTGATCCTCGCCGTGATCGGCGCGGTCGCTTTCGGGATGGCGATGCTTCTCGGCGGGTTCTTCGTCGCCCTGAGCGCGTTCTTCTCCTGGGTCGGCTGGTGGCCGCTCTTCATCGGCGCCGTAGTGCTGCTGATCATCGGCGCAGTCACATCGCGCAAGGGCTAGGCCCAGCCAGACCTCTCACTGGTGCTCGTGTCCCTTGGTGCCGTTGCGTTTCGCCCACTGGCGCTCATGCGCGCGCAGACTGCTGCCCTCAGCGAGAGACTCGTATCGCGCCGTCCAGGCGGCGCGGTGCTTCTTCGTGCGGCGGATCACGAGGTCATGCCAGACCCTTGAAGCGAACGCGTGAATCCCGATCGGCCGGCTCAGGTGTGCACGGGGGACGCGGCCGAGCACGCCGTAGTTGTCAGCCAGGCCAGCGAACCGCCATTCGCACGCATGAAACTTCATGCCGCGATCCGGCCCGGGCAGAAACAGCATCGCCAGCACCCACATCAGCGCGGTCGCCGCAGGGAGGCCCGCTGCGACGGCGGCGGCGCCCCACCAGAATGAGGGCCAGTGCATCAGACTGACCTTTCGCGCTCCGCCGGCACGGTGACCGGCTCGGCTGTGAGCGCCGCGGTATCGAGCAGCATGAGATTGCCGGGCTGGTAGTCCATGCCGAGCGAGATGACTTCGTGCGCGCGGCGGCCGGGCGTCTCGTCGAAGTGCTGCCGCTCCGGCATGTGCCAGTGTCCGTGAAAATGCAGCCGCGGCTGCACCGCATCAGCGAGCTCCTGCACAAGCGTCGCGCCCTGATGCGCGTACGCGCGTACGCTTTCTGGCAGCCCGAGCGGGTTGCGCAGTCGCGCCTGCACTACTGAGGGGGTGGCGACGAGCGGGGCTTCGTGCGTGAGGAGAATGTCGGCGAGCCCGACGGTCTCCTGCCGGGCGGTGCTTACGTCCGCATCGGTGGGAAGCTCGGCTGCGAACCAGTCGTGCCCCTCGCGCCGGTGCGCCCGGTCGATGGACGCGGCGCCCTGCATCCAGGTGAGTCGGCGACCGCCGAGCGTGAGGCTCCCGGCCCGAGGCAGCAGGCGCATCGTCGGATAATCGCGTTGGCCCGGGTCCCAGCGGTCGTGATCTTCGTGATTACCTGCCAGGATGACGAGCTCCAAGCCGAGCATGGCGCACAGTTCGTTGGCGCGGGCGAGGTATCTTGGCCCCGCCCGGAACCCGGGCCAGTACCCGAAATCGCCGACGTGCAGCACGTGCTTCGCTCCGGTGCGGGATGCCGCGAGCAGCGCGGCCTCCATCCAAGGGCGGCGGGCATGCCAGTCGCCCGCGATGACGACGCGGTCGGCGTGCGCGAGCTCGGTCTTCCAAGCGGGGGCGGGACTCACGTGAGCTCTCCCAGCGCCGCTCCTGCCCAGAGCCGGGTGAGGTGCGAGACGAGCTCGGGGAGAAGGCACTCTGCCGAGGTGACGATGCGCAGCCCGGTAGCTTGCGGCGTGACTTCGACCTGCACTTCCCACCGCTCAACCGGAGTGGGCGCGTGCAGCGCCTCCCACTGCTTCCTGAGCGACGACATCATATGGTCGCAAGCTTCCCCCTGCACCACGCCGGGCGGCACAGGGACTTCGAGCACCTGCCGTGCACCGCGGTCAGTTTCCGCCCAGACCAGGCCGATCGACCGAGTGATGACGCGCTGACCGCGAGCGAGCGCCTGGCGGCGGCCTTCGACCATGCCGGGGCTCACGCCCAGGTCGGTGTAGCAGGCGACGTACTGTGCGTGAGCGCCCCACGTGAAGCCTGCTTCAATACCGCGCGTGCGCTCGCCCGGCACAGTGTCGTCCAGCACGCCAGGCTGCGTGTAGAGCAGATGACTCGCGAACGGGGCCTCACCGCGGGTGAGGCTATCAGCGAGGCAGGCGCGGGCGTATCGCTCGTGCAGGGCGGTCGCTCCCGCGTACGGGGACTCGATCACCACCAGCGGGGGCGCAGTGTTCACGATCGTGCCTTGCGCTGGGCGCGGCCGCTGAAGCGTGCGCGCTGATCGCGGCGGCTGGGCTTCACCCGGTCGCCGGGCCCGAGGTCGTAGGCGGTGTCTCTCGGGCAGCAGGGTGTCTCCTGGCTGACGACGAGCTTCTCGACCGTCACCTCAGTGAAGATGTTGAGCTTCGCGCGTCCTGGGACGGTATCTGCCTCGTCGAACATGTCGCGGGAGGTAGCACGCCGTCGTGGGGCGTCGTCCACCAGCGTGCGATGCACGTACGGGCTGACCTGAGCCGCCGCCGCGCGCAGTTCACGGGGGAGTGACAGGGCAGGGGTCACATCAAGCAGGCTGGTCGGAGCGAGGTACGCCTCACGCTCGCGCGTGACCACGTCGTAGCCTGCATCGGTCGCGAGCGTGACGAAGGCGTGCAGCGCCGGGAGCTCGTGCGCGTAGAACACGGCTGTGACGCGGCTGAGCCGGGCGGTCGGTACGCGGCAGGGTCCAGCGTGATCGGGCGCTACGGTGCCGTGGCGACGGGCACGTACGGCATGCGGGGCATCTTTCAGAGTGCGACTCAAGAGGAGCCACCTTTCAACTAGTTGGGACCAGAGGTGCGTGAAGGTCAGCAGATTTCCTGCTCGACGATCTCGCCACCTTGTCGGATAACAATTCGCACATGCTCGACGCGATGATGCTTCAGCACGCGGGCGGCGCCCGCCGCATTGAGCACGTTCAGCATCGAGGCGGGCGCGAACATGGTGTGCGTGCGCCAGGGGGCGTCCGCGTGAGGTTTCGTCTCCACGACGACTTCGTCGGCCATGGGACCGGCTTCTGACACGGGCGCCTCCTGATGGTGTGTTGTTCAGCCGCGCAGTTTGCGGCCGGTATCTGCCCTATAGGACGCCGAGCACACTTGCTGCAATGCCCCAGGCGGCGTACAGCCCGAGGACGGCGCCGAACAGCATCTCGATCACAGATCCGGTCTTCCCGAGCACCGGGAGGGAGAAGTAGCCGTTCCCTTTCCAGATCAGGTTCACGACCGGGATCGCCTGAATGAACTTCGGGGCTTTGATTTTCAGCGGCCAGAGCCAGTTGATGCCTTCAACGGTGAGGAAGTCGCCGAGAATGTGGGCGGCGAACCCAATCGTGATGCACAGCTGGAACCAGCCGAGCTCGTCCGGCAGGAACCAGAACAGCGCCGCCGCCACTGCGATCCCGATGATCCACGCTTTCCACCACGACTTCACCACCTTCAACACCTTCACCGCGAATGTGAGCAGCGCCGCGATCATGACCGCCCCCGCGACCGGCAGCGCCTGATGCCACCAGGAGGGCGTCCACGTGAGCGTGCCGAGCCAGCCGGTCAGATACCAGCAGCCGATAATCGCGAGGATCGAGTGCATGCCTTTGCGGTGACCACCCGAAAGCGCGCCCACCGCCCCGGCCGCGACCCGGCCCGCGCCAGGCACAGAATGCGCGATCGTCGCGTTGTGATGGTCAGCGTCCGGAAGGAGCGCCGCGCCCGCACACACAACCGCGCCGGCGGCGAGCTGCCACGGCTCCACCGTGACGAGGCCGAGCGCCGGGAACGCGGGGGCAGTGGAAGCGACCGCCACCCAGGCGGCCGCCCCGGACAGGGCGTGGTTGTAACCCATCATGAAAGATCAGTCCTTAACTAGCGGTCGATGCCGCGGTGAATGTTCACCGAAGCGCGCATCGGGCCAAAATAGTTCTCGTTCTCGAACAACGCCCGGTCACTGCTGGCCCCGTCGAATACGAACGACCCGTGCGCTTGACTCTCATATAGGACGGCCCCGGTGCCGAGGTCGCCCTCGCAGCTCATGTCGCCTGAAAGAGTTTCGCCGTCTGCGTTTCTTACCGCGACCGGCGTGAACAGGTACCGGTCGGAGTCGCCTGTCGCGTTCGCGTTCCGGTGCACTTCCAGGTCGAGCGTCTCCGCGGTCGGATGCTCCGCCAGCACCCGCTCGCGTAGATTCTCGCGGTGCAGCGCCCGCTGCTCTTCACGCATGAGCTCGATTTCACTCTCCATTTTTCGCGCGGCAAAGCCCGCCACGAGCGCTTTCGCCTGATGGGGGTTGTCCCCGTTCGCTTCCGCCCGGAGCCGCATAGCGGCGTGTTCAAAGAACGCTTTGTCTTCTCGCAGGCCGTCGAGGAACTGGCGCGGTGTGAAACCGTTGTGTTCTCCGAACTCGGGAGACCATATTTCGTCGAACTGCTCGTCCGGGTCGAAATCGTCGAGATCCTGCGCGATCGTGGCTTTCAGGTCGCCCATGGTGCCGCCGTCCTCGAACCCGTCAGTGTCTACGCGCCAGGTGGCGTGGTTGGGGGCTTCGACGGTCATGAAGTCTCCGTCTTCCACTTCGGCGTTGCCGTAGTCGAGGTCGTGCGCTTCAAGGAGCGCCTGGATACTGTCTTCGGTGATCGGGGCGTCGTTGTGTAGCAGCTCCGCCGAGTCGGGTGCCGGGCTGAGCGCGAGCCCTGCCCCGGACGCTTCGGTCTGCTGCGATGCGGCGAACCGGCCGCCGACCGCCTCGCCCGCCTGTTTCGTGCCTGCGCTGTGCCTGTTGATGTTGCTCATGTCTCTGCGTGAGACCGGCGCCCCAACCGCTCGGTCAAGTAACAGTCTCGGTGATCGCGCGGGGCGTGGTTTCCACGATGAGTTCAGTGTCGAGCTCGTCGCCGTGCTCGTCGGTTTCTACGAAGATGCTGGTCTTGCGCATGATAGGTCCTATCCTCTGAAGTCGGGGTTTTTGTCGTACGTCAGGAAGCGTTCGCGCTGCGGTTTCTGGCGGCATTCGCCCTGCGTGCAGATGTACCGGGCGGTGCGCGGCTTCCCGTCCCGATACGTGGCATGAGTAGGGTCGTTCGGGCAGTTGCCGCGATACCGGCGCATGAGATGCACCGGCGCGTTGCGCTCCGCCTCGGTCGCATGGTGCACGCGGGTGGCGGAGGCTTCATCGAGATCGTGCCGGCGCAGCAGGGTACGGAACTTCTCTTTCCAACCTTCCCCGTGCCCGCCGTGCAGGTCGTCAATGCCGTGCGCCACCTCGTGCAGGATGGTGTTGGCGATCGTGGCGGGCTCACTCATGCGCACCTGCGGCGTGCTGAGCTCGATTTTGTTCTCATTCAGGGCGGGGTTGCCGCGGTACTGCGTTTTCTTGTTCCAGCCGATCGCACGTTTACTCTGCATCCAGCCCCCGAACGTCACCGGCGTGCCGAACGGCGGCTGCGCCGCCTCCGGGGTGTGGTCAATAATCTCCCGGGTCGCCTGCTCCACCACCTTCTTGCGCTGCGCCCACGGAGTCGCAAACCACTCATCCGGCGTAGCGTTCAGCAGCTTCCGGAAGTTCGGGGCAGGCGGCGGCGTACGCACCAGGTCGTTACGCACCACGGTCCGGTCAGACAGTCCCGCCCCGGACGCTTCAGTCTGTTGCGACGCCGCGAACCGGCCGCCGACCGCGACCCCCGCCTGTTTTGTGCCCGCGGCCTGGCGGTTCATGTTGCTCATGTCTCTGGGTGAGACCGGCGCTTCCTAGCCCTGCTCGATGTTGAGGCCGAGCTGCTGCGCAGCGGACACCGCGGCCCGGTCGCGCCGGGCGGCTTCAAGGTTGTACACATCATCGTGTGGCGGGTTCAACGCGTACTCTCGGCTGGCGAGTTCAGTGATCTGAGCTAGTTGTTCCTCGTTCAGCTCGTCTCCGTTCTCGAGGACGAACCCGGAGTCGATGTACTCGGCCATGTCACGCCGCGAATAGCCGTTGGTGGCCGCGAAATTCAGCTGGTCCCGCGCCGCTCCGAGCGCGGCATCGAAGCCATCCTCGGTGAGGTGATCGGTGTCGAGGAACTGGCGGGAGAGGTTCACGTGCGAATCCTGCTCCGCCTCGTCCAGGTCAATGCGCACGATCTCGTCGAACTCGGAGAAGTTGCGAGGCTCGTCAGTATCGCGCGTGCTGCTTCCGAACTCGATGTTCGTGTCCTGCTTGGCGTAATACTTGTCCATCGGGTCGATGCGGGTGTTGTTTGTCAAGCCGCGCAGCTGTCTGGCTAGGCCATTCACGCTTGATAGGTCGATCTGTCGGCCCTCGCCGTCCTCGACGCCGCCGAAATCCCAGCAGTGACTTTCCGCCTGCGCTGCCCAATCGTATTGGCGCACCAGTGCGATGTGTTTCGCCTCCGGGAAGTGTCCTTTAATCAGGAGCGCTGCTTCGTGCTCGAACAGCCGATTCTCGTGCTCTCGTGCTGCCTGGCGCACTTGTTGCGCCTGCGCGCGGCGCTCCTGAGCACGCTGAATGCTGCGCTCGCGTGCCATCGCGTTGATGCCCGGCCGGGTGAGACCTGATAGCCCCGCCCCGCTCGCTTCCGTCTTCTGGGAGGCGGCGAACTGCCCGCCCACCGATACGCCCGCCTGTTTTGTGCCCGCGGCCTGGCGGTTCATGTTGCTCATGTCTCTGCGTGAGACCGGCGAGGCTGGAAGAATCAGGCTTCGGTGAGCATGATGCCGAGCGACTGAACGTACGGCGCGCCTGGTGCCGATCCCGCGTCGTCAAGCATGAGCGTGACGCCCGCGGCTTGCAGTGCCTCTGCCAAAGCCGCGCCGCCGAGCGCCTGAGCTTGACCCCAGGATGAAGCGTGAATGGTCAGCTCGAAGTCCATTTCGCGCTCATCCGAGCTGACCACCCGAAAATCGCGCACCCCAGGGGAGAAGCGCGGCTGCACGCGTAACCAGACAGACAGGCGCCGCGCCGTCTCGGTCATCGTCTCGCCTTCAGGCGCGGCGACACCGCCGGCGAGCCTGAACACTCTCGGCAGCGGGAGCTCCTTTCTGGCGGTGTGATGGTTAGTGCTGCGCGGGGGCGGGGCTGCGGCCAATGCGCCAGCGCACTTTGCCGCTGTCCCAGATGCGGTGCAGGTTGTTCGCAGCGGCGGCTTCTGCCTCGGTCCAGCCCTCTTGATAGGTGAGGGCAGGGTCCGACCGAAAACGCTTCAAGCGGTACCCGAACTTATGTGCCCTGCTGGCACCTGCAAGGTAAGCGTAGTCCGGGGCGACGTCGCCGTCGCGGGTCCAGCCGTGCTGCGCGTACAGGTCGCCGCTGGCCCAGGACTCGTCGGAGAACGTGATCGCTTCGGTCCAATCGCCGAGCTGATCAACCGCTTTCCAAAGCTTCGTGAAGCCACCCGGTACGCGGACAGAGGTGACGAAGCGCACGAGCTCTATCTGTCCCAGCCCTCGGCGTCTGACGAGCATGACGGCGACGAGTTCGCCGTCTCTGGTGCGCAGCCCGAGCCGTACGCCGGCGTGCGCATACCCTTGCAGATGGTGAGCGTCGCAGAAGTCGCGGGCCTCGGCCAGCGTGAGCTCTTCTACTGCGGTGGTGCGCGCCCCGACGCGTCGGCCCTGGTCAGCGGAAAGGATCGACGCGAGCAGGCGCTCGACGATCGGCTGCCGGTCGCGCCAGTCATCCTCCCACACCTGCACGAGTCGGATTCCCGCCGCTCGCGCTGCGAGGAGTTTCTGGCGGTGATAGTGCTTGTCTTTCCCGGCGGGCTCCGAATGCCAGTACACGCCGTTGCATTCGACCGCTACGTGATGCTCGGGGAGGTAGATGTCGAGCTCCTGGCTTGTTTCTGAGAGCAGGCCGCGCCGGTTGCGATGCACTTTCGACACGGTGTTAAGGGACGCGATGAAATCTGCGACCTTAGCTTCGAACGGACTCGTCGTGCTGAGTGACCAGCATTCGGGGCATGCTTCCAAGCCATTCTTACGCCCCCATACCGGCGTCAACCAGGCGTGACCCTCGGTGCACTGCCACCATACGGGCGTCTTGCTGCCGTGCGATACCTGGTCCGGGGTGAGTTCTTGATTGAGCTCGGGATGCCACTGCGCGGCCAGTGCTGGATGTGTCGTGGCGAGATCATTGATGCCTGCCACGAGCAGCCTCCCAGAGCACACGGAACACCCCGCGTGCTGGGCAGCGTAAATTTCACGTTGCCACTCATGCCCTTGATCGCATTGCCACCAGGCGGTCGTTGCGCTACCGGGGGCTACGTCATGCGCGGTGAGGGTGACGTTCTTCGTGGGGTGCCACCAGCGCGCCAGGTCAGGGTTGCGCTCAGCGAGCGAGCCGCGCATCAGGCCAGCACTGGCGCAGGCCCCACAGGCACTCTCATGCAATACGCGCGCGCACACTATATTGGCCCACTCGTGTCCGCGGGCACACTGCCACCACACGCGCTTGTTGCTCCCTGAGGTGATCTGCGTCGCGTCCGGGTGCGCATTCTTTGTCGGGTGCCACTCTTTTGCGATAGCTGGATGGGTCGTGGCGAGGTCGTTGATTCCTGCGACGACGCGCTTTCCCGCGCATACTGAGCACCCCTCGCCTCGGGAGCGTCCCGTCACCGGGGCAGGCCATTCGTGCCCGCAAGGCCCCAGCCACCAGACATCTTTGTTGCTCCAGGGCGTGACCTGAGCAGGGGAGAGGTCACCGTTTTTAGTGGGGTGCCACTCATTTGCCAGAGACGGACTATGAGAGGCAAGGTCGTTGAATCCTGCGAGCACGCGCTTGCCGTTGCAGACGGCGCATCCGGGATTGGCGTGCGTGTTCGTGCGGTTCGCAATGGTAGCGTCCCAGGAATGGCCGCACGCACCGACCCACCACACGCGCTCATGTGAGCGCGAAGATACGTCGCCTGGGCGTAAGTCACCGTTCAGCGTCGGATGCCACTGCGCAGCAACGTCTGGCCTCAGCGTAGCGAGGTCGCGGCCGGGCTTCACCCGACGGCGAGGGGGAGAGGCGGGGGTCATACTTAGTGAGCTTCCTTATCTCGCGAGCTGTCTCGGTACTTGACACTTCTATAGGACGCACGTACCTCGGTGACGCAGACTAGCGGATCACTGTTTAGTGTTCACTATAGGTACTACCATTCCACAACATGCACAAAACCTCGCGGTGTCCACTTACTGGCGGAGCCACGAAGTTTTGCCCGACTTGGCTACGATCGCCCTCTCGCGAGCACGGCTCGGCGCTCGGCCTGCTCGGTGCGGCGGCGCACATCTTCCGGGTTGGTGGAAGCAAGCTCAAAGAATGACGGAGGGATGTGCACCTCGACCGGGGCGATCGCGTTCTTGAGGTCTGAATGGTAGAACACCGCGGGGCGGAGTAGCTGCCTTTTCCCGGTTTCCTCGTCCAGGTGCCAGAGCGCCTTGAGTGAGTTCCAGTTCACGCCCGCGCCGCCGGAGAGGTACTCCATCTCAGATACGCGCCCGATCAGCTCTTCACTCACCGCGCCGAACAGCTGCATACCGGCGAGCGCTTCTTCCTGGTCTTTGATGTGGCCGACCATGCCGCGCGAAATGAAGTTGCCCATGCCTGCGTCCAGGGGGCCTGAAGGTGTTTGTGTATAGATCATGGGTAGTACGTTCTGGGATCGCGATAGGCGCCCAATTTGTTCAAGTTCATCCGGCGCCGCCTGCTGCAGCACCCAGCCCTCGTCAATGTGCAGCACCCCGGCGCGGCCCGTGAGACTCATCATCGCGCCGCGCACCATCATCTGAATGATGTTCACGCTCGTGCGCACCAGCGGGTTCGCGGTGGCCGGGTTAAACGTCGTGTTCGCCTGCGGCAGCTCGAACTGCGTCTTGCCCACTTTGAACAGAGTGATCCCGTTCGACACTGACAGTGACTCGCCCTCGGGGTTGATCCCGAAGCACGCCCGGAACATGGGCGCGGCCTCTGCGAGCCGGAAGATGCCATCTACAACCTGCTCGTCAATGATGCCGTCCTGTTGAGCGATCCGTAACGCCTGGCCGGTCGCCCGCGCACCTTTCGAAACGCCGTGGTGGATCGCATACATGATCGTCGTTTCATGCTGCTGCATCGTGTACGAATCAAACGGCCGCACCTGGGAAATCATGTTCGCCGCCATGCCCGCCCCCACGGTCGGGTCGGACGCGAACCGCAGCGGATCAAGCGCTCCGTCCGAATGCACAAACTCGTCGAACGAGAACACCCGGCCTCCCGACGCCTCTACCGCTGGGCCCAGATCCGAGTCGCGTTTCGGGTCGACAATCACCTGCGGAATGCCCATGAGACCCCACTGATGAGCGAGCCACTGGAGCAGGGCAGTTTTGCCGGCTCCGGTACCAGCCGCTACGAGCGAAATTGGGAAGGCATCCGTGGCGCTCGCCGCCGCGTTACTGATGTACACCGGCTGCCCGTCGCGCTCGGTGAAGCCCATGAGGGCGCCGTCAGCGTCGCCAACGCGGCTGAGGTTCGGGAGCCCTGAATACGCCACGGTTGTGCACGGGAGGTCCTGCTTGAGCGGGTTGGCGCGCACGCTCGAGCACAGCATAGTTTCGTAGAACGCCGCGGGCTGCAGATTCGTGAGCGGGTTCAGCTCCAGCGCCCGGGGCGACACGCGAGTGAGGTCGTCCACAATACCGTCGAACCCGACAATGATGGAGCAATCGTGCAGGGTGCATGGGGCATTGCCACTGGCGTAGAACGGCTCTAGCTCGTCGAGGTTCTGCTGGAGCTCTTTCATCTCCTCGCGGGCGTCTTTGTTCTTCTCCGTGAACGCGCCGATGTCTTCACGGATGCGTTTCGCTTGAGACCTGATCTGCGCCCGGGTCGTGCTCGCCGGCTCCACTAGACCGCGGATGGAGATGACACGAGCATGCTGATCAATGAGCTCGCTCGCCCAGCGCACGATCGGTTCGGACACAGCGGTGGGGCTGAGCGTGAAGTCGTTCGCGGCGGCGAAGGTGACGGCGTGCTGCTTCGCCCCGTCACTCATGCTCGCGTCGGTGAGGTCTTTCGGCCAGTGCTCACAATCGGCGACGTCAAAGTCTCGGTCGATGCGCCGTTTCGCGTCCATCGAGGAGAAGAAGTGAAAGTGGTTGTCATGCGGGTTCACCGGGATGGCTTTGGCCAGTCCTCGATTCCACCAGGAGTCTGCCCAGCGCAGTGTTTCTGCGGACGGAGTGTGCATACCCGCTCGGGCGAGCGCCCCGGACACAAGCTGCGTGTCCTGGTCGAAGTTCTCCAGCAGCGTTCCTCCGTGCACGATGGTGTGCGTGACTGACTCGACCGATGTTTTCAGGCGTTCTTTCCAGCCGCCTTTCGCGGTACCGCTTGCGTTCGGGATGAGCCGCACCCCGATGAGGAGCTCGCGCCTGATGACGAGACGGCGCCGGAACTCAGTGTTCAGGTAGTCCCGGATCTTGCTTTCCGCTGGGGCCTTGTACCAGGTGGGGACGTTCAACAGGAGGACGTGAAACTCACGGTATGAGTTCTTCGTCGTCGGCCGGTTGATCCCCGGCGTGGCGAGCTCAGCCAATTGCTCGAAGGCAGCGTTCAAGCCGGAGCCGCCTTTGATTGCTTCCTCTACTGACTTGGCATCTGTGATGGACGACATGGGCACTGATCGGTACAGCCACATGGAGTTGTCTATGCCCGGAATGCGCCCGTCTGCGAGCGGTACCTTTGAGCGGGTCTCCCACTGCGGCAGCGTAGGCACCTGAGGGAACGCGGCCTGGTCCTTCTTCGCCAAAGCTAGTCTCCCTTGGTCTTCTCGGTCTTTGGGGCGGCAGGCTTCTTGTCCGAGGCCTTATCTTCTTTGGGGGCGGCTTTCTTGACGTCTTCAGGCGAGGCCTTATCTTTGCCCTTCGCCTTCTGCTCGGAGGTCTTGGGGTCCGGTTTTACGGTGACTTCGCCGCCCGATTCCTCCCCGTCTGGCGCTTCCCCGTCGCCTTTACCGACTTGTTCGAGGTTGGTGCCAAGGCCATCCGGGCGATCGGTGTCGTGCTCACCCGGCTCATCGAGCTCCAGGCCCTTGAGGGCGACGGAGTATTTGCGCAGGTCGGGACCCGAGCCCGGGCCGCCCCAGCTGACCACCTTGGGGGTGGCGCTGTCGATGCCGGTCACGAGTAGGTCGTACGCGACCTTAGACAGTCGCTCGCCAGGTTCAAGCTCGTCCTGATCCTTCCAAGTGACTTCAAGCTCGACGCGGGCAATCAGCCACGTGGGGGGCGGGTCTTCCTTGGTCTTCGGTTCTTTCGTCGCAGTGGCGGGCACACTAAAAGCCGCGCTTTCGACGTTCGAGAGCGGCACGTATGAGTGGTCGGCTGCCGGGTCGGAGACCGCCTGCTTAAGCTTCTTCGGAGACCCTGAGACGAATGCTTCCACCCACTCTTGCACGGCAGGGGTGATGTCATGGTTGGTAGTGTTTTGCTGGAACCCGAACCAGGGCATTTCACCGCTCCAGCCGCCGGTAACGTAGGCGGCGCGCGGGAGCAGGGTCGGAGAAGAAACGACCTTTGCCCCGAGCACTTCGTCAACATGCACGAGCACGTCGGAGTCGTAAAACCTCACTCCGTCAGTCAGGGTGAAGTGGTGCAACTCCTGGGTGTAAGTGGGGCGTTTCACGCCTTCGGGCGCGTCGTCGGGCAGGGGCGGTGCCACGCGCTCGTCGTACCCGTCCCACGCCACAATCTCACCCTTGGGCAACGGGGCGGGGACCGACTTGAGCCACTGCTTCATGGCAATGTTGGCGCTGGCTTTGCCGCCTGACGAGTTGATCGTGCGCGAGCTGACGACAGAGGCTTCGTCCACTTTGTTGAAGTTCTCCGCCAGGTAGAGCAGGCCGACGACCCCCACGAGTGGTACGAGTACGAACGAGTTACTCCAGATCGCCCAGCGGGTGATTTTGCGGCGCTGCTGCTGCTTCGCGGCCGTGGGGGCGTCAAGGTTGACGGCCACGCGTTGCTGCCCTTGGTGAAGCGGCCCGCGTCCGGGTGTTGTCTGCTTTTTCTTCGCCACTGTTTTCTCCTAGAAGCCCCAGCTGTTCAGTGGTGGCGCATGCGAACCTGCCTGAGTATCGTCTTCGTCGCCCGGTGCAGGCTCTGCGGCGACGGACAAGGGGCTCTCGTCGGTGAAATCCAGCTCGGCCGCCTCTTTTGCCGGTTGTTCGGTACCGCTTTGCTCCTCGGCCAGGAGCTCGTCGGATGCCTCATGCCGGTCCTCCGGCGCTGGTTCGACGGCTTGTTCAGGAGAGCTCACGGGCAGCACGAGGGGCTCTAGATATTCACCTTCCGCGCTGTACTCGTCCGCGGAAGCCTTTTCGTAGACGGAGTCATCGTCGAAGGGTTGTTCGTCCTCTTCAGGGCATGAGTCGGTAAAGGGGGCTGTCTCGCTCGATGTCGCCCGCAGTATGGCAAGACGATCGCGTGCCGTGGCGGCGATCACCGGATTCGCGTCTGTGGCGAGCAGCTGCAGCGTGCTTTTATGCACGGGCTCTTCATGCAACAGAGCGCGGCGGATACTGACGTCCGGCGAGCTCACGAGCGCCGCGAGGCAGTCCCGGCAGCGAACATCGTCCGCCGGTACGGGCTCACGGCAGGGGGCCCAGCACGCCCGGCACTTCCCTGGCAGGTGCAGGGCGTGGCCGGGCGTGCTGGTGTACCGCCAAGAGCGGCAGCGGATGGTCACCGGTCCGCCTATCGCCCGAGCAGAGCCTGAGCTTCATCGAGCGCCGCCACCTGCTCGTCAGACAGCGCGCTCAGTAGGTTCGCAAACGAGACCGCAGCGGCCACGTCAGCGGACGGTAGCGACTCGTCGGATCCGGTAACTGCCGCGAGGACGGCGAATGGGCGCACGCGCTTCGCCTTGTCCATTCCCGCGATAATGGCGGGGACAGTGAAAGGACTCGTCGCGAGCGCCTCGCGCAGCTCACCGATCACGCTGAGCGGGTTGTCAGCCCGGTCCTGCGTAATGGCGAGCGCGGTCAGCTCGTCGTCTGGCGCATCTGCGTCGCAGCGGACCACCGAGCGCAAGACGGTGCGCGCTTCAGACGAGGCCTCGCCGATCGCGGTGTGTGTCTCAAGCACGCTGAGTACCTGAGCCTTCGTCACTGTCGTGGGACGGGCGCGCCGCTTCTTCGGAGCCTTGTCAGTGGCAGGATGAGCGGGAGCGTCGGTGGCTGCTTCGTCCGCGGCGGCAGTGTCTTCGTGCTGCTCCTCGGGATCGCTCGCAGGCGCTACGGGCTCGAAAGTGTCACTGCGACCCGTCTCCTCGCTCTCGCCAAAATTGCCGTAGCCGTTGTCTGTGTTCCAGGAAGACATGTGGTCCCTTTCCGCCTGAGGTTGAAAATTTTTCGCTTCGTCTGTGACGCATGCGAACCTCAGACCGGCGGCACGCCGGGGCCCTGGAACGAGTTGTTCTAGTTGATTGGCGCTTGCGGCGGCGTTACTTCAAGCAGCTCGCCGGCGTCACTGAGCTTGAACTGCCAGATTTGAGCGTCGCTCACCTTCCCGAGGACATGGTTCCCGCTCCCGGCGTAGTAGATCGCTGAGAACGGGATGGAGACGGCGACGTTGTGGTCTCCATTGATCGAGAAAGTCCAGTCCTGCTTCACGGTGGCGGACGGCTTGAAGATTGAAATACTATAGGTGTCTTGTAGGCCGTCAGTCACGCCGTTCGGGTTCTCAAGGACCGCGGGGTAGTCCGCCCATTCATCGGCGTTGGGGATAGCAGCCGACAGCTGCTTCGCTCGTGCTTCTCGCCCATCGCGCGTATCGAAGGCAGGCCAGAGCTCGGCGAGCTTGAGCGCTCGCTCGATCGCCGCCGGCGAAGCCTCTCCGATGTGTGCAGCAGTGCCCTGTTCAACCATTTTCTCGAATGTTTCATCGGTCTGCTCGGCTAGGGCGTGCCCTTCACCTGGCTGTTCAGTGCCACGGGATGCACCGCTTTCATCCGCAGGTTCTTCCAATCCAGCGGATGGAGGTGAACCTGGAGTGGATTCGTTCAATGTCTCGCCCGGGCGCAGGATGAACACCAGCATGGCGATCGTCGCTGCGATGAGTAGGCCGAGCAGGATCATCGTTGATTTCTTCAATATTATGGCCTTCCGATGTACTGGAACGGTTCCAGGTCTCCGTTAAATGCGCCCATGCTGGATCCGATAAAGAAGTGGTTGTGCGGGGCTGACGTGCAGCCGCTCATGCCTTCTGACGCAACCTGCTGCCCCGCCTTTACTGTCTGCCCGGGCTTCACAATCACAGAACCGTTGCCGACGTGGTTCGAGCTAGAGAATAGTGTTTTTCCCTTATAGGTGTGCTTAATCATGACGGTCTGGTTCTCGCCTCGCCACCATGCAATAGTGGGGCAGTAGCTCCCGAATGGCATGCCATCCCCTCCGGCTTTCACAACGACACCGTCATATGCGGCAAAAATTGGGCCCTTGGGTGATGAGGCAAGATCAATGCTGTAACCAAGATGGTAATGCTGAGCGATCGCAGGAGTATCAGAGGGCCAGGCCCAGCCATTGGCGTTGACTTTCCCCTGGGCCCCCGTGGCGGGATAGTCCTCTGACTGGTCGGGACAGCTTCCGGAATCGTTCGTATCTCCCGTGTTGCCCTTGGTGTCATCGCCTTTGTCGGGCGTGAGTCCGTCGATCTTCCATTTGCTTTTGTTAGCAGGGATGGCCTTCTGGTTGAAGACTTCATTAGCTTGCTGGGCCCAGTCAGCGCGCTCGGGATGGAAGTTCAAGGGGCGTTCGTAGCCCATCTGGAACGCCATCGCTGCTTTGGACGGATCCGTGGTGGAGAGCCAGTCTTCGAGAGAGGTGAACGTGCCGGGCGCGTTTGACTCTACATAGGGCCACACGGCGCGGTTTTGAAATTCGGACGCCCACATGAATGCGACTTGGTTTTCGATCGACCAGCCCGGTTTCTTGATCTTTCCCCAGTAGTCAGAGTTTGTGAATTTCTCATACGGGGTGAACTGGAAGAGTCCGCCTCCGCCGCCCTCGTTGGCAGGAGGCGTCTTCGAATCCATGCCGAACCGGATTACGCCATCGCCCTGTGACCTGTCCGGCACGAAGCCCGATTCCTGCTTAACGTTGCCGAGCACGCCGGCGGCGAATGCGCCCGACACGCCGTACTCCGTAGTGAGCAGGTCGAACAGCTTCTTCGCGTTGTCATACGTTTCATTCCCCGGGGTAATCCAGTCGCCATCACCTGCAGGTGCTCCCTCTGGAGTCGTGGAAGTGTCGTCAAGTCCGGTGTTGCAGCCAATGACGCCCAGCTCCCACTCCAAAGCTTGAACGAACATTTCTTTCGGCTTCTCAGCCCCGCCGATTTCTAGGGCTATCGTCCAGAGACGCTTCACCTCTTGTTGATAGCCGAAGCGTCCGTGATCTCCGCCCTCTTCTTCGGGGTCGAGGATAATGAGTCGCTGCTGCTCAGAGCGCTTTTCATCCGCCACTACTGCCCCGGCGCTAATGTCTCGAAACTGTCGCTTAGGATCCATGATCTGCATAGCGCAATCAACCGCTGCCCAGTTCACCTGCCCCTGGTCGCCTGTTGCATCTGCCGAGGTTTCGGTTTTCGACTTCTGCGGCGCTTTGCGCGGGTCAGGATACTTGGAGCACTCTTCTTTGGCCTGTTGAATAAGCGCCTGACTCACTTCGTCCACTTCATCTTCAGTGTCGCTTTCCGCGAAAGCTGGTGGTGCAAAAACGAGCGCCCCGAGCAGGCTTGCAGACAGCACTGCAGCAGCGGTCAGGCTTGATCGGCGCAGCATCATGGATTCTCCTAGTAGGTCGGGGCGGCGGGTAGATTGAAGTGTTTTTCGAGCGTGGTGGCGCCAGCGTCGTGGTACTTTTTCGCAGCGTCTTCGCCGATGTAGCGGTAGTGCCAAGGCTCGTAGATGTAGCCGGTCACGGGCTCCTCTCCGCGCTCGTAGCGCAGGATGAAGCCGTATTTCCATCCGTTCGTGCGCAGCCACTGGCCTGCGGTAGTGTCCTCGAAGCACTCGGATAGGCTGCACGTGCCGTCGGGCATGCCGAAGTCGATTACGAGACCGGTTTGATGCTCACTGTGACCGGGGCGAGCTGAGTACGTGTCGGCCGCCTCTTGCCCGTCGCGCTGGATGTATGACTCGTACAGCGTGACCTGCAGACTGTGAGGGCGGTAACCCGAGTCGATTGTGAGGGTGACCCCATCTTTCTGCGCCGCGGCGTGCATTTTCTCAGCAGCATCCGCCGCTTCTGAGCGCACGGGCTGGCCGTTGGCATTGGCGAAACCAGCTGGCATCCGGAGGTCAGAGGGTTCCCAGTCGAGCGGGGAGAATGGGCGCTGCTTGTTGATCACGACGATCAGCGAGTTGGGGTCGCTATGGTCGTCGTCTGCGGGCGTGGTGGCGGGCGGCGACGGGGGCGGCTCTTTTACTCCGTGCATATCGCTCGTGATGAGGCTGGCGGGCACGTCTTGATATTCGCTCTCGTGCATGGCTTGAGCCTCCTGATACATGTCAGGATCGACCTCAGCGTTCGTCATGGACTGGCTCGTGCCTTCGCTGCCCGAAGAGCTTTCACCGAACGCTCCGCTGATACTGGCGACAGTCATGAGCGCAACGGCGGCAGGGATGATCCAGGTCATGAGCAGAAAGCCAACGCTAATGAGCAACAGCTTGCGTCCCTGCTTGGACTTGGTGAGCCCCTTTAGGCCGCCGACAATTGCGCCGGGAACGGCTCCGATACCGCCCGCCACTGCTCCAGAAGCCGCCCCCGCGGCGGCCTCTGACGCCACCGCCCCGAGAGCTTTGGCGTTGTCAGCGTCCTTCTGTGCTCTTACTGTTCCCTTGCGATCCGCGCGGCGCTGAGCGACGGCGGTAATCTCATCCGCCGACTTTTGAGCCATGGCGCCGGCGGCTGCTCCCACGGCGCCTGAACTAGCGCCCGTGGCGCCGCTCGCGAGTCCTCCAGCCGTCTTCGTGGCGGTGCTGCCCGCTGCCTTTGCTGCCGTGCCGCCGGTTGCTTTGGCCGCAGCGCCCGCGGCCTTACTCCCGGCCTTGCCGGCGGCTTCAGCCCCCTTCTTCGCAGCCTCTCCACCGGCCGCGGCGGCTTTGGTCGCGCCTCCCGCGGCGCTGGCAGCCTTGCTCCCAGCCTGAGTAGCAGGGAGTGCAGGTTTACCCGCGACCGGGGCGGGCGTAGCGGGCTTTCCAGCTGCTTTGGGTGACCCAGCTCCCTTAGGTTTATGGCGCTGGGGCTTCGCAGCGGCGGCTCCGGTGTTGCGCTCCTGCCGCGCCTGAGCTTCTCCGGTCTCCTGGGCTTCTTTCTCATCTTGCTTCTTGAGAGAGGGTAGAAATGCCGCTGGAGCTTTAGGTCCGACCGGGTTGACCTTGTTGGACATTTTCGCCGAGACCCGCAGCACCTCACCGAGCTCTTTGATCGACTCGAGCTTCGAGTTGGCTTTGTCAGGCGGCGCCGCTTGGGTCGCGCGGCGCGGCGTGGGGATGTCTTCTATCTCGTCAGGAATCTGATCGTTCATGGCGTACTCCTTCCAGATGCTCGCTCAACCGCGGAACCACTCGCCAGGAGCACGGTCGAGGCGCGCGGGGAAGTAACTGCGCCGGCGGTGCGCGATCAGCAGGCGCTGGATTCTGGTGGGCATCTTGGAGCTCTTACTGAGATTGCAGGGGGCGCAGGCTGCGACGAGATTGCGCATAGAGCTCGCTCCGCCGCGCGTGTGCGGGTAAAAGTGATCGGCATGGTTGGCCGTGCGCGTGCAGCGCGCTCCCCACCAGGTGCTCATTTCGCATTGCTGTTCAGCGCGGGCGAAACCAACGCGGCGCTGGTCTGCGCTGAACGCTCGCTGCGGGTCTTTCTGGCTACTCTTGCGTCGAGCGAGCGCCATTAGTGAAAGGAGGGCTACCGCGGCCATGGACCACCAAAGGGCATTTTCAGGCAGGACCGGAAGGTGGGTGTCTGCAGGCATGAGGCTCCTTTCTGCTCTTGACGCATGCGAACGCCCCCGCCTGGTTCGAGAATCAAGCGGGGGCGTTCGACAAGGGGAGGGCTAGAACTTGGCGTCCATGCCAGCAGGCATGGCCACCTGAGGGGCGGCTGCAGGGGCAGCCACAGCGACCGGCTGCGCGACGGGTGCTGCCTGAGCCACCGGGGCGGCCACTGCTACGGGCTGGGCTACGGGAGCCACCTGCGCTACGGGCTGAGCCACCGGAGCCGCGACAGGCTGAGCCACCGGAGCTGCCTGCGCTACGGGCTGGGCAACCGGAGCTGCCTGAGCCACCGGAGCAGCAGCCGCAGCGTTCTGCCGCGGCGCGGGCTGAAACACCGTCGTGCCGAAGCGGACGCTGCCTCCGATTTCCTCGATCTTGAACTCGAGGCGCGAGTGCTTCGCGCCGGTGAGCTGACCGTTCGCATCCTTCGCTTCCCAGGCGCGCTGCTGCGACTCTGTCAGGGCGATGACGCGTTGCCCCTTCACGAACGAAGAGACAATGTGGCTGGCGAGCTGTCCAAAGGCCGAGCACGGGTAGAACGACGGTTCGCCATCCTTCCAGGCGTTCGTGTTGCGATCGAACACGCGCTTGTTCACTGCGATGGTGAAGTTGACGACGAGCTCCTGGGTGCCGTCGGGGCGGTTGATCGCCTTGAGGACCAGGTCTTCAGCGATGTTGCCACGCAGGGTGACAAAGGTTTCTTCAGCCATGGGATTCTCCTAAGATTTGATTCGATACTCCGGCTGAGGAGGGAGCGGGATGATTTCTCGCTCCACCTGAGCTATAGGACGCGGCCGCCGATCTCCTCTCACAACTTTTGGTGCGTGCAAATACTGACGTATTCGCGCGGATCTAGGCCGCGTGTCGCGCGAGGGCCAGCTCCATGACGTGTGATGCGACCCGGGCCCGATGCTTGTCGCGCCGAATGCCTCGCTGCTTCACCGGGCACGAGTGTTTCACCTGAGTGAGCGTCCAGCGGCGGCAGCGGCGGCAGCACTGCACCTCGGCTCGTTTCGACCGGCGGCCTTTCACGAGCTGGTTGTACGCCGCACCGGGAGAGAGTGAGCTCGCGATCTCCTGGTAGGTCTCTTTCGGCACCTTGTAGCCGTAGTAGCGGCCGCGCAGATTGATCGTCATCGTGCCGGTAGCGGAGTCATACCCGACGCCTTTCACGAGGGGTGAGTTGACGCGCGGCTGTCCGAGGCGAGCGCCCTCCTGGGCGACACGTTCGAGGCGGCGTTGATGCAGCGGGCTGGCGCCGTGCAGGGGGGCGGCTGACTGTCGTGCCTTTCGGTGGGCGGCGTACTGCGCCTCCGCCTGTTTGAGCGCGATCGTGGGGCGGCGTGCTTCGAGTACGCACGCGACCGCCTCCTGAGCGCGTGATGCAGCCTGCTGCGGCATGTTGAGCGCTTTCACGTCCCAGGCCCCGTCCGCGCCCTGGGTAACGCGCGCGAAGCCGGAGATGCGCCCGCCGGCGTGCTCCATTTCGATCGGCACGTCGAAGGTGCGTTTGCCGTTCTCGGCGGAGAAGCGCCGGATCGCAGTCGCAGACGGCATGCGCATCTCCACCCCGGCGCCAGAGTAGCGCATCCGGTGCGTGCGTCGCTTTCCGCTGAGCGCGTGACCGTCGGTGCGGGACGGCGTGTAGTCGTCAGGCATCATCGCGTACGTCTTCCCGTCGGCGGGCTGCTCCATGCGCTCGTAGTGCTGCAGCCACCATTCGTCGATGCCGTCGGTGTAGCGCGGGTTGGTGGCGCTCTCCACGCTCGTCGCGGGGGCGTACCCAGTCGCGACGAAGCGCTCGGCAATGGCGTCACGCTGCTCGGCGGCGTGCTCGAGCGGGGCGTAGTAGAGCCCTGCCCCGCTTGCCGCTGTGCTCTGGGTCTTTGAAAACTTGCCGCCCATCGCGACACCCGCGCGGCGGACGCCGGCGTCGTGGCGAGCCTGGCCTTGTGTCTGTGTTGCGTTCATGTCTCTGCATGAGACCGGCGGCGAAATCGCAGTGCGGGCGAGCGATGGCGAGTGGGGTGAGCGTGGGGCTCGAGCGGAGGGTTGGGCGAGCAGCGCCTTCCATCCGCCCGCGCTGGAACGGCCCTGCATCAGGCGAGGGGAAACAAACATCCTTATGCAATGTTCAAGCCTGTTCGAAAAGGCGTGTTTTCGGCTGTTTCGGGCGAAATCCGGCTGAAAACACGGTGTCAGCCGGTTTTCAAGTTCCGCATGAAATCAACGATGTTGCGGCCCCGGCACGGCCTGACCCAGCCTGACCCGAAAACGACACAACCCAAAAACCGCATGATTGCAGCGCTAAACAGCCCTGACACACTATATATATATATTTTTTAAAGATAGTTAAGTAGTAGTAGTAGTAGTAGGTATAGAAACCGGCTCGGCTGCGAAAGTCCCGCCCCTCCTCTATACAGTGGGGGTACCCCCTTTCTGAGAAACGTGTGTCGGCTGTGTCAAAAGTGTTTGACCTGGTCAGGAATGGTTTTTGGGTCGTGTTCGGGGTGTCCGAGGGGCGTGCCGACACAGCGGTGGTCTGTGCCGGGGCCGAAAATCTGGGCTTTCTGGGTGATCGGGCGAGGCTGTGAACAATACATAAGGATGTTCGCCCCGCGAAAGCGGGCCCGCATGAACTCAACGATCTTGAAACACGGCCCGACACGAGCGCACGCGGGTGTAGCGGGCGGATAGTGGGCGCGTCCCATATCGAATCAGTAGCCGCAGTCGATTTCTGAAAGGTTCATGCTCTTGATACTGCCCAGCACTTACAGCCCTCACGCAAAGCCTCCGAGAGAGCCTGGCATGGCACCTCGCCCGGCGTATGCGGTTCTCCCCGAAGTGTGGGACGATCCAGAGCGAATGCTGTACTTTTTTCAAACGTTCGAGATGATCGCCGAGACTCCTGTCCTTAAGCGCAGGCACGGGTGGTTTTTAAACCTGCACACGGGAAGGCTCAAGAAGCCGGTCACTACTGAGCAGATGAATGCGTTGATTCTTGCTACTGGATACCGACCGCCCTTAATGCGCATATTCCCTTTGGAGCGCGACGATCGCGGACGCGTGAGCAAGAGCTCCATGTCGTGGGTGTACAAAGCCATTCTGGTGGCCCGATTCGTGAGAGAGCACGAGAGGATTCCTCAACGCCCTCATGGCGCCAGCGCAAGGGAGCTCGAGCCTGCCCTGGCACAGTGGTTGCAGGCGCAGCGCAGCGTAGACCTTTCACCCCTTCGGGGCTGGTTTCTTGACCGAGTAGCCCCCTCTTGGCGCACGCCGAAAGACTTCTCACCGAGCGCACTTTTGACCGCCCGTCGAATTGCCGCCACGCGCTCAGACCTGGTGTTCATCGACATTATGCGAGAGCGAAGGCACGAGCGCAGAGACTCGCCCTTTGCGTGGTTCATGGATGCGCAGATGGGATCATCGAGAGCCGATTTCGACGTCGCAAACCTTGAGGCGCTGTTCAGCGAACGAGAAGCGCCCCTGCCCATCTTGCAGGCATTCCCTATCGGAGCATTGAATACCGGAGCCATGAGTCAACGTGACATTCGATGGGCCAACCGAGCGCTAGATTTTGTTGAGTTTTTGTCGATGAATAGGCGCCGCCCCAAGCGTGACAGCATGCACCCCTGGGACGCTTCTCTTGCTGAGTGGGCGCACGACCTCCTGCTGGAGCGTGGTCGCGGCACGCTAGATCCGCTGCGTTGGTATTTTCTCGACTCGCTGATGCCGGACTGGTTCGAGGGCAGGCCTCACGAGTCACAAGTCGTGAGAGCCGAGCAGATTGTCGAGTATGTGCGTGAGTATCGACGCTGGCCGGAGCGTGAGACGATCCATCAGCGGGTCGGTACGCGAGCGCTGGAGGAAGATCGCGTGCTGTACCACTACCTCGCGTATCTGCGGAAGGTGGATCGTGACGGCACGATTGATCCGGACGCGCGGGATGTGATGGAGCGGGCGTTCGGGCCAGCGTGGCGGTCGCAAAAGAAGTTGCTGACGCTGCCTGCTTAGGTTTTCGAGGGGCGCGTCCTATAGGGGACGCATGAAGCCATTTGCCATTCGCCTGATTATCGGCGGCATCGCCCTAGGGATCATGTCGTCGATCTTGATTGCTACCGGAAAATGGGAAATGGCAGTGATCAGGCCTGTCTCTGCCGTGCTCGGCGTGGAGATGGCGCAGGAGCTGGACGCGCACACGCGAAAGAATCTGGCAGAGAGCGATGCGATCGCCCGCAAGATGCAAAACGGAGAGTACAACGCAAAAGCGCTCGTCGAGGGTTTGCGCGACGTGAAGCTGCCCAAGGCGGGCGAGCGCATGCCGAAGTATGAGCGGGCTCAGTTCGGGAATGGCTGGCAGTCTGACCTGGATGGATGCTCGACCCGCGAGCGCGTCCTGATGCGTGACTTGACGAACGTGAAAATGCGTTCCGACCGCAAATGCAAGGTGGAGTCAGGCGTTCTGAGTCCCGACCCGTATACGGGGAAGAAGATCGCGTTCAATTCGCTGAAGGATCCGCAGGCGGTGCAGATCGACCATGTTGTGCCGCTGAGTCTTGCCTGGCAAATGGGTGCTTGGAAGTGGGATTCGAACGAGCGCGTGCGCTTCTCCAATGACCTTGGCAATCTCCTCGCCTCGGACGGCCCCGAGAACGGCTCTAAGGGCGACAAGGGCCCGGCCCGCTGGATGGTACCGAAGAACCCGGCGTTCGTTTGCGATTTCTCCGCCCAGTACCTCCAGGTCACTCAAAAGTACGACCTCACGATGGACGCTGCTGATCAAGCGAAGCTTGAAGAGGTGCTCGCGCAGTGCTGAGCGGAAGCAATGGCACCGCGGTCGTGACGGGCCGCTTCACGGAGCCTGAGATCGTCATCCAGACCGGCTTCCATGCGGTGCATCCGGGCTCGCGGAAGCCGCTGCGGGAACTGTTCAAAGAGATGCGAGGCCGCTGGGACAAAGAGCGCGCCGCCTGGGTGCTCACCGGTACTCCGCGGCATCCGGATAAATTTCTCACCGCCGCCGGCCTGTCCGTATCCATCGACCAGGAAGCGCTTCCCGGCGTCACGTCGCTCGAAGAACTGTACTGGCCGATGTCGAAGCTCGCGGACAATGGCCGCCAGGTCATGATCCGGCACCGCCTCTGCGGTTTTGTCGCCACCGAACATATGCTCGGCATGTCAGCGACCTGGGATCGCGCGGAGAAGATGTTCATGATCCCGGTGACTGACGTGTACGACGGCGCCAGCCCCCGCGCACAGATCCTCTGGGATCAAGACTCAATTGACGCCAGTTTCCGGGCTCTGACCAGCCCAGTGGTGGATCCGTCGTACGAGCAGCTCGCCGCAGACATGGGCCGCGCGATCGAGCTCGGCGAGGATGCGAAAGACTGGCTGGCCGAGCAGGTGCAGCCGTTCCCGGCCTGGTGGGCGCGCGAACCGTTCGCATTCCAGGTACCCGGCGCGTACGCCGTGAAGCTCGGTCACACCCTCCTCGCGGACGCTCCCGGCTTGGGAAAAACTACGCAGATCATCGCCGCCGCCGCGCTGCATGAAGCTCAGCGCATCCTCATCTCCTGCCCGCCGCTCCTCGCGGTCAACTGGGCGCGCGAGTTCCGTCTCGCGGGCTACGAGGGCGAGATCGCCGTGTTCCGCGCAGGCCGGAAGGCGCCGAAGATTCCCGACACCGGGGTGGTGATCGTGCCCGACTCACTGCTCGCGAGCCGGGCAGCGCTCCGGGCGCAGGTGATCGCCTGGGGCCCGGATTATTTCGCGGTCGATGAAGCACACCGTATGGGCGGCTGGAACACGAAACGCACCAAAGCGCTCCTCGACATTGCTCACACCGTCCCGCCCGGCCGCCGGGTCGCCGCGTCCGGCACTCCGCTTGTCGCGTCGCCGGCCGAGCTCGTATCTCTGCTTGATTTCACCGGCCATCTCGGCCCCGTGTTTGGCGGCGCAGACCGGTTCCTGAAACGGTTCTGCACCCGCGACCCGTTCGGGAAGTTCAAAGCGAAGCGAGGCAATCTCGGCGAGCTCCATCAGCTCATGCAGCAGCGGGTGTGGGTGCGCCGGGAAAAGTCACGCGTGCTCCCATTCCTGCCGAAACGGTTCCTCACCGACGTGCAGCTTGAAGTTGACCTTGCCCCGTACCGCGAAGCGCATGACGCGGTAATTGAGAAGGCCCGTGAATGGGTGGACGAGTTCCACGGCATGTACGAGGTGTATCCCGGCCCAGAGGAGATTGAAGAGTTCGCTCGAGCAGACACGCTCGGCTTCTTCTCGCAGCTGTGGAAAGCGAGCGCACTCACTAAGATTCCCGCCGCGACTGAAATGATCGCCGAGCACATCGCCAACGACCCTGATATTGACTCGCCCCTCGTCGCTTGGATTCACCACCGCGACACCGCATTCGCGCTCGCCGAAAGCCTCGAAAACGCGGGCATCGAGTTCCGCATGCTCATCGGCGGCATCAGCGACAAGCAGCGCCAGGAAGCCGTGGATGAGTACCAGGCCGGCCACGTACGCGTTCTGATCGCATCCATCACTGCCGCCGGAGTGGGCATCACTCTCACACGCGGCTGCGAGGCCCTGTTCGTAGAGAGTAGCTGGGTGCCCGCGCTGGTGACGCAGGCAGTGGATCGCCAGTCGAGAATAGGTCAGACCCGCCCTGTCATCGCCCGCACGATGATCGCCCTCAACACCCTCGACGAGCATCTGCAGAAAGTGCAACGGCAGAAGCAGGACGTCGTGGGCGCCGTCACCGGCGACGACCAGGCAGACGTCGCCCTCCTCGACCCCGAGAATCTCACCCCGCCGTGGGAGATCCTGCGCGACATCCTCACCGACGTCGTGCACGAACGCATCAAGCAGGCCGCCTAGCGCCCCTAACAGCGCGCAGGAAGCCCAAATGGGGCGTGCAGCATTACGAACTTGCTGCACGCCCCATTTGGGTCGTCAAAAGCCGAACCGGACGATCAGAGGTGGCACTGGCGGTCCTAATGCCTCCACTGTCGCCTCTGACGCTGGCTCGGCTATCTCCTCTAGCTCCTGTGCAGCTACTGTCGGAGTTGTCACGAGCACTGCGCCAGGCTCAGCCTCTCCCGCCCATGCGCCGTCGCTGTCAGACACGGCCACCGCGGCCTCTGTCGTCCATGACCCGTTCCAAGCGTCCTGACCCCAGTCGTCATCCTCGGGCGGCGGGGGAGCGTCGTAGTCACCCGGATCCCAATCCTCTGCGGGAGGGTCTATCGCATGCAGCAACGGCGGCAGTTCTTCCGTCAGGATCGCCGGATCTGCATCCTCCACTAGCGCCACCGCAGGCACCGGGTCAGGGTCCCCGTCCGCCGCGTGCTCCTCACCGTCCGCGCTCGCCGCCGGGGCGCTTTCCCGTTCAGTGAGGGTCAATCGCGGCAGCGGTCCGGCGGGGGCGAGGACGCGGAGACTTAGGTCCACGTCGATCGGGTAGACGCCCTGGATGGAGATTTGACGCCTCGTGACGGTTTTATCTTCCCCGTCTTCATCGGCGGTGTCGCGGACGCTGAACGATCTGGTTTCGAGGCGGCCGTACAGCACGACCGGGAACCCTGGGGGCGGGATGTCGCCGGCGTCTTTGGCTTTCGCGCGTTGCTCTTCCCAGATCACCCCATCAAGGTCACCGTCAACGTCCTGGATCGACATGCGCCCCATGACCCCTTTCGAGTAGTCCTTTTCGCTGTATGAGGTGAGAATGCCTGAGACGTAGGCGTATGCCCCGTCTTCGAGGCCCGCGTCAGCGAGCTGCCCGACCGGGATTGCTTTTGGGCCGTGGAAGCCGCCGTGTGAGGGGCGCTGCCAGCCGACGAGAGTGCTCTGCACTTCACGGCGCACATGCTCGTCGAGGGTCATGAGGAGGCGACCGGATTGCCGCACGCCGAGCTCAATGGGGCTGAACTCGACCGGCGGCACATCAAGCCCGGCCATGTCGCCGGATCGGGCGACCATGTGCAGGCCGTACCGGGGTCCGAACTCGTCGCACGCCCCGGAGTCGATCAGGGCGTCGAGCTGAGCAGTGGAGAGCCTGGTGCTGGTATCCCCGACCTGTACGCGGTCGATCATATCTTCGAGGGAGGTGTACGGCCCGTGCTCTTCCCTCTCGCGCACAATGTCATGGGCGACATCGCCTACGCCTTTGATTTCACCGAGCCCGATCTGCACCTGCCCGTCTGAGACGGGGGAGGTGATGGCCTGCCCGCTGTTCACGCTCGGGGCGGTGATGTTGATCCCCTCACCGATCAAGGCGTGCATCGCGCCGACACGTTTGTCTTTCTTGTCGCCGCCGGTGACAGTGAGCGTGGCGGCGCCGTAGTCGCCGGGATAGTTCGCTTTCAGGTACGCGGTGATGAATGCGAGTACGGCGTAGGCGTCGGAGTGGGAGTTGTGGGACACGATGCCGTTGGCGAGGAAGTTATGGTCGGTGCCGTCGGCCATCTCAACGTCGTACACCACTTCTTCGCCCATGTCGGTGATGGTAAGAATGCGGCTTGGGACCGGTTCGTGCCAGGCGCGCTGAACGATCAGCAGGTCCCCGACTTTCAGGTCGCGCACATGCTTGTACCCGTCGGGGGTCATGAAGCGGTGATTGTCGGTCGCGCGCACTATCTGACCGCCGAAGAGGAAAAGCTCTTTGACCGGTTTCACGCCGAGCTGGTGCACGTCTTTCAACGCCTGCCCGTGCAAGGACCCTGACTTTGAGGACCAGGCCATGAGCCTGATTCCGGTGTCATTGGTTTCCTGGTACTGCAGCCACTCGTAGCACTGGAAGCATATGACGCCGTCATCTCCGAAGCGCTTGCCAAATCCGACAAGACCAGGGGAGCCACAGCGGTGACACCGACCCTCGGGAACATCCATGCCGCCGTGCAGCAAGTAGTACAACTGTTCGATAGTGTATGTGCGTCGGTTTTCAGTGACAACTTGCGTGTCTCCGGCGAGGCACTTGTTGAACAGGTACGCGGCGCTGCCTTTCATGGCGTCCCACACATTCCGGGCAGTGGCCTCGGAGAACATGGGTGAAAACACTTCGCCTGTCTCGTCGGTAAAAGCCTGTCCAGCCCCGGCGAGGAACTTATCTTCCACTTCTGCCATGAGGACCGCGTTCTTCTTCGACACCGCCTTGCGGAGCTTCGATTTCCAGGCGTCATCGAACCCGGCGACGACGCGGCCGAGCTGCATGATCTGCTCCTGGAACACGAGCACGCCGTACGTGTTCCCGAACACCTGCGCGAGCGCTGCTGCTTCCCCTGGGTCGGTGGTCAGGTAGTCGTAGCTGACCGGCTCGCGGCCGTGTTTGCGGTCGGCGTAGCGGGTGTGCATGCCTGCGGACAGGGGGCCGGGACGGAACAGCGCAATCACGGATGACAGCTCAGTGAGGGTGTCGGGGCCGACGTTTTCGAGCAGCTCGGTCATGGCGGGGGATTCGAGCTGGAACACTCCAGCAGTGCGTCCTTCGCGCAGCATGTGGAATGCGCGCTGCACGCGCGGGTCTTCATGGTCGTGGTCCGGGTGAGGGATATTTTCGAGCGTGATGTTCTCGCCGAGGCGGTCACGGACGGAGTCGATCGCGACGTGTGCCATGTCGAGGTTGCGAATGCCGAGCAGGTCGAATTTCACGAGCCCGAAGCTCTCGCAGTCGGGGTAGTCCCATTCAGTGATCCAGCGGTAGTCTCCGGCACCCTTGTTCGCTTCCGCCCAGCGCATCGGGATCATGGTGTCGAGGGGCTCAGGGGAGATAATGACGCCGCCGGCATGAATACTGGAAAGCTTCGCCACCTGGTAGAACGAGGCAGCGAGCTGCAGCGCCCGGTCGGCGTAGCTGATCTTGTCAAACTCACGCCAGAACTCAGTGAGGCGCGGGTCCTGGCGGGAGGAGAGTAGCTCACTCATTTTCAGGTCCGCGGGGATTAGCTCACCCGTCTTATCAGCGAGGCTGGGGGCAGCGCCGAGCACTTTGAGGCCTTCTTTCCAGCTGCCGCGCACCTGGTTTTTCCCGACTGTGCCGATCTGGGCGACGTTCTCGGCGCCCCATTTCTCTCCGAGATAGGCAATGAGCTTGCCGCGGTAGCGGGACTCTACGTCAATGTCGATGTCGGGGAAGTCGGTCCGGCCCGGGTCAAGGAACCGTTCGAACAGCAGGTCGTATTCGATCGGGTCTACACGGGTGATGTCGAGAAGGTATGCGACGAGACTTCCGGCGGCGCTGCCGCGTCCCGCGCCGATGTAGATACCGTTCGCGCGAGCCCACGCGATCAGGTCCCAGACGATCAGGAAGTAGGAGACGAAGCCCTTGGCAAAGATGACGTCCAGCTCAGTGTTAATACGAGCGCGGTAGGTATCGTCGAGCGTGCCGAGCTTCTGTTCAATGCCCTGCGCGAGGAGGTGACGCAGGTAGTAGTTTTCGTGCTCGAAGCCGTCGGGGATCGGGAACGACGGAAGCCGGTCTTGAGGCTCAGGCACAGCGTCAGGCTCCACGCGCTCAGCGATCGTGAGCGTTTGCGCGCAGGCGTCCTGCCACCAGCCTTCTGCGCGCAGTGCCGCCATTTCTTCGGCGGTGCGCAGGTGATACCCGCTGCCGTGGAAGGTGAACGTCTGCGTGGCGATGGTTTTCTTGGTCTGCACCGCGAGCCAGGCTCCGTGGGCGGTGCGGTCGTCGGCATCGGTGTAGTGGCAGTCGTTGGTCGCCACGAGCGGGAGGTCGTACTCGCGAGCGAGCGCGCGCAGTGCCTCTAGCGCAGCTTGTTCGGGGGCGTTGCCGTGCTCCATCACTTCGAGGTACACGTTCTCGCGGCCGACCGCCGCCATGAGGCGTTCAAGGTTCGTACGTGCCCGCTGCTTCTCGGCGTCGATGCGCTCGATGAGCTCCAAGGCCTGCGCCGCTTGCTCGGGGCTCACCTCGCTGTCCGGGGATGTGAGAGGTGAGAGGAGCTCTTCCATCTGCCCAGCGCGGGCGACTGGGCCGAAGACTGGGCCGCCGACACAGCCGGTGAGGACCATGAGGCCGTCGCTGTGCTCTGCGAGCAGATCAAAGTCGATCAGCTTCGCGCGCCCGGCGATGTGTTTCGAGGATTCGTTCTGCAGCTTCACGAGGTTCAGCCAGCCGGAGCGGTTGCGCGCCAGGATGGTGATGTGCTCGTAGGCGCGCTGCTTGAAACGCAGTCCGCCGTGCTCGTCGCCTTTGTCTCCGCTGTCGTCACCTTCGGAGGCGGCGTCGTCAGCGAGCACTTCGATCTTGTCGCGCTCGTAGCGGGACCCGATGGCGAGGTACGCCTCTAGGCCTGCGATCAGTTTCACGCCGGTTTGGTCGGCGGCTTTCTTGGCTTGCCAGATGCCGCCGAGCGTGCCGTGGTCGGTGACGGCGAGGGCGGGGGCGCCGTGTTCTTGGGCGCGCGCGAAAATATCGGTGACGCGGGCGAGCGAGTCGAGCATGGAAAACTCGGAGTGTGTGTGCAAGTGCACGAATGACATGTAAGGCTCCTTTGAGGTGACCGGGCGCGGGAGGCCCGGTCACCTGCGCTATAGGACGCGGCTAGAACTCTTCCCGCAGCAGCTGTTCGAGCGGCACCATGACGCCCCGCCCACGCGGACGGGTGCCGGTCGGGTCAGGCTCGCCGATGCGGACTTGCACCATGGTGCGGCCCTCGCCTAGCTGCATCACCACTCCTTCGGCGGCGGCGGCGTGCCAGGTGGCTTCGGGTTTCTGCCCGAACGGGATCCTGCTAGGGTGCAGCTTCTGCGCGATCTGGAACGCGTTCGTCGGATTCAACAGCGCCATCATGCCGTTGTTCGTCTGCCCGGCCTGACCGATCGACTCGCCGCGGCCGGTCCATTCGCCGCGCACTTTCTCCCAGCCCGCGGCGCGGTTCAGGTGCAGATTTTCGGGAGTGTCCGGGAAAGGCGGTGCTCCGGCCACGTTCGGGTTCAGCAGATGCGCTTTCCCGGCAGCAATCACATCAGCGATGCAGTCGATCAAGGTGCGGCCGATGGCCTGTTCCTTGCCCTGTCCGAGTGCCGCGACGCTCATGTGCACAAGATCAAGAGGGGCGGACACCTTGTAGTGCCCTTGACTCACCAATTCTTGCGTTTCGCGGAACATTTCCAGGGTGTTGGGAATGTTCAAGGCAGCCAGGGTTTCTACAACCTGGCCGCCGGCCCACATATAGAGCTGCAGGAGGTAGCGGTAGGTGAGGAGCAGGTCACAAGTCATAGTCATCTGCCGGTCACTGTCCCCACCGGAGATGCCGTGGTCGGCTTCGAGCACCTCGTTCATCACCGCTTTCATGGCGTCCCGCAGCGGCGTGATCTGCTTGACGCGTTCTTCCCAAGTGATCGCATTAGCAGACTCTTCAGTTTTGCCGGGAGTGGTGTGCGGGATATGCCAGGAGCGGATCATTGCAGCGCAGACACGGCTCAGCGCGAGCGAGTCGATCGCGTCGCGGTACAGCGCAATCGACGCGTCATGGTCCACCACCCCGTCGACAAAGTCGAGCTGGATGGTGCGGCCGCGCGCAGAGTTCGTGGTGAGGGCATTCTCGGCGGTCACGAACAGCTGCGCGCGCGGCGGGGTCTGCTGCGCGAGGCCCATGGAGCCGTTCGCCATGGTCCCGCCGCCCTTGGAACGGCTGGTGCCATTGAATGATGAACGCACCATATCTTCGACCATCTGTTGCACCTGCACGGCCTGGGATGCGCTCGCGCTCGGGGCAAGATCGTCGATCACCCAGAGAGTGCCGCAGGCGCTCATGAGACGCTCTGTCGCATACTTCGTGTCGGTGGCCGAGCCTGGGAGTGACTGGCTCGTCCACACACCCGCCTCGCGCTGCCACGCACCCATCCCCATCGCGGCGCAGTACGACTTACCGGTCTTCGGGGGGCCTGCGAAGAATACACTCGCGCGGGGCCGCTCTGGGATAGTGGGGCGCAGAGCCGCCCCGAGAATCACCGCGCCGTAGTGCCCGCGCTCAGGCCACACGTTTGTGAGCAGGAAGCTGCGCACGACGGTGTCAATGTCTGCGACCACCTGCGCCTTGTAGGCGGCGAGACCGGCGTCAGTCACTTCGCCGCCGCCGTACGGGTCTACTAGGTCCCAGTACGTGTCATGCACTCCGAACCGTCCGGCGGACGGGATTACGGTATCTTCGGGGTGCGGGAGTGATGCTTGTTCATCTTCGCGGGTCTCGCCGAGCGCCTGATCGCCGATCACGAAGACGGGCTCGTTTTTGCCGGGCACCCAGCCGGTTGCTTCCCAGCGGTAATGCACTTCATGGCCTTCGGAGGCAGCCTTGATCGCGGAGAGCCATTTCATGCCCGTGTCGCCGCGCGGCGGCCAGTCTGCGTGCATGACGAGGCCGGGCGGCAGCGTGGAGAGCTTGTGCCCCCAGCGGTCCGGCGGAGCCGACAGCAGCCCTACGTCAAGATCGAAGGTGCAGGTGTGGATCTTGCCGGCCTGCCCTTTCCAGTTCAGCGTCATCGTCGCGATGGATTCTGCGTCGCCGTCGAACGACTCGTTGCGAATGCCGGTGCGCAGCTCGGATGGGTCTGGTGAGCGCTTGATGGAGATCGAGTCGATGCGGCCGCCGATATAGATGCGGTCCTGCCATTTTTCGAACTCTTCGGTGACGCGGAGCTCTTCCACTACGCAGCCGTCCGGGGATACGCGCCAGTCGCCGGACTGGTAGCCGTCGGCTTTGCTGGATGGGCGCGGTGGCTTCCGGTCGGTGATGTAACTCAGCAGCTCGTCGAACGTGCCGATGTGGCTGAGGAAGTCGTCGACGCCGAGCATGGGGCGCTTCCCGGCCGCGTCAGTGACGCCGATGTGGGTGTATTCGGGTACCGCGCGGATCTGCGCGAGCGCCGCGTCGCTGCCGAGGTCGAGGAGGCGGGGGCGGCCGTTGCGGATTCCGATCGCGTCCCACAGCTTCGAGAACGCCTGGTGCACCGCCGGGTTGGTAGTGGTGTCTCCGTCGAACGCGATCACGATTTCGCGCCCGTCCATGGCGATCGGGCCGAAGTTGCTTTCGCTCCAGCCGTGCACGCCGGGCACGCCCATGGGGAGCAGTCGCCGCTCGGACGGGACCTGCATAAGTTGCGCACGCAGCTGGTCGCGTCCCGGCCCTCGACGCCATTCGTCGGCTTCACTTTCCGTGAGCGGCGGGAGCTTCAACGCTTCTTCGGGAATGCCGGAAGAGAGCATCATCGCCGTGAGGAGGGCGTCTTCTTTAATGACGCCCTCGGTGATGATGACGCGCGGGGCGCTATTCATCCAGTCCTTAGTGAACCCTGGATGCAGCGACACGGGGATGGTGCTCTTCGGCGGGAAGAGGTACTTCTTTGGGCGCCCGTCACTGTCCATCTGCGCGTGTTTCGGGCGCATCTGGCAGGTCATCATGCGCGGGAACTGCTCGTCCGTCGTGAGCGACACTGCCTGGGTGGAGTACCACGGCATCATCATGATGTCGCCATCATTGGCGAGGTACTCATTCACCTGCGACAGGCTGTAAGTGGAGGCGTTCTTTCGTCCATCTGGAACGCTGTAGTTGATCGCGGCGCGGCTGCTGTCTGGGTCAGTGAAGCTACGGTAGCCGCGCACTGCCGCGACGAGGGGAGCGATCTGCGAGTCGGCGAGCTTGTCGGCGCCCGATCCGTAAACGAAGGGGGCGTAATCAGAGGCTGTGAACACGAAGGTTCCTTTCGAGCAGGTTGGTTGCTGGTGAGCTATAGGACGCGGGCAGCACTTCTGAATTGGGACATGCTTTGTTCAAACAGCGGCAAGCAGCGCTTCACAGAGGCAGCATCGAGCGGCCCGTGCTCGGTGATCTGCGCGGCAGTGGGCTTCACCCCGACGTATACGAGTTTCATCCAGGCGGCGGCGCATGACAGTAGTTCCTGATCGCCCGGATGCAGGGCCCGGAGATGCTGCACGAGTGCGCGTACGGCTTGGTCCAGCTCAAACCGGCGGTCGTCATGCTCTAGGCCGTCGTACGTGTCCATTTGTACGTTGGGCCGGTCGAAATTTTCCGCCACTCCACTGTCGTGCCCGCTGGTGACAATCCCGAAAGGGACTAGATCCCGCATGGTGAGGACGACCCCGTTTTTGACAGGGTTGGCGTAGCCCGCGGTGAGTCTTTCGTTTTCCGCGATGATTTCCTCCGGGGTCGGGTCGGTGACGCCCTGATCTGTGAGGGAGCGAATGGCCGCGGTGACGAGGAATTGACGACGAGCGGCACCGGATGCTTCTGCGAGACCGGTGACTTCCCCTGAGGTGAGGTACTTGGAGATCCGACTCTTCGCGTGTTGGTAGAAATGCTCCATGTAGCGGGCGCGGATGCGCACGACGTCTTGTTCCGAGAGGCGCTGCAGGAGCTCAATGATTGCGAGCGCAACCACTTGGTGCAGGTCGTCTTCCGCCTGAAGGAACGCCTTATGGCGATAGCGAAGGCCGCGGGTCCAGGTGGTGATTTTTTCGTCCTGTTCGAGCAGGGTGATGACCCTGGATATTTCCTCTCGGCGACTCTCTGAGTCGGGCTTTTCCTGACAGAGACGCTCAATCAATGCGCCGTAGCGTTGATTGTCGGCAGAGGTGGTGGGATCGACGTAGATGCTCACGAAAGCTCTCCTGTAGGGGCAGGGGTGTATGGGAAGCCGGGCCAGGGCAGCGGTCGCTGAGCGCGCTGTTCTTGGCGCCAGAGGTTGGCGTAGGCGATAAGGCGGCGACCTCCCGCACGGCGGTCAATGAGCCAGCCGATCGTGAGCCGGTGCGGCTTCACCTCGGTGCCGCAGATGCGCGCGAGTTCAGCCGTGAAGCGCCCGACTTTGGCGTCGCCCCAGCCGGGCTGCGCCCCGAGGAGTCGCTTGAGTGTGATGGGGCGCAGCACTTCACGCTCCGCGGCAGCAGCGATTACGTCCTGGGGAGTGAGGCGCTGTTCTGCGACGGCGATGATCTGTTGTCCGCGGGCCTGATACGCCGCGAGGCGGGCTTCGGTGAGGTGGTTCACAGCGCCACCCCGTCTTCGTCGGACGAGTCGAGGAGAGCCTCTATGTCTCCGAAGTCGAGACTTGCTTGATCGGCGCTCTGACCGGCGGTGAGGGCGCGATAAACCCGTTCGGCCCCGAGGCCTGACTGTCTCGGGTAGCGTCGGGCGAACTCTTCCCTGAGGTCTTCAAAGGTCGCGTCCGCGGGGAGTGTTGCCCACACCCGTCGGATGAGGCGACCGGTGTGTGGGTCCCCGATGCGGCGCCGCACAGCGTCCTCAGCAGCGGTCTGGGCGCCGCGGGCGATGTACGCGACCCGGTCACCCACTCCTGCGCGCAGGTCGGAGGAGGCACGTACGATTAGGCGCTGAAACAGGCTGTCTTGCTGCTGTGAGCCGAGGAGATACTGGTCGCTCAGCTGCTCTATTTCACCGTGGTCAATGACGCCCGCACGTTCAGAGTCGGTGCGGCAGACGTTGATTTCTAGGCCGACATTGGCGGACGCGATCTTGAGCAGTACGTGAACGTAGGGTCGCCAGATGTCGGCGAGGTGCCATCTTGCCTCGTCACCGGCGCGGACGATGCGGGCGACGGCTCGGTGCAGGCGCGCTGAGGTGCTGTACACGATGCAGCGGCTTCGGTCACTGCTGAGGCGGATGGTCTCCGTGCCAGTGCGCACGCCTCCGTCGAAGGTGCGGTCGTGCGCGGTCCAGTGCGCCGTGACGGTGTCTGAGATGTCGAGCACGCCGACCACGGGTACGTCCCAGACGTAGGCGATGTTGGTGCCGGGGATGAAGAGCGGTAGAAGGTACACAAACCCGGCTTCGGGGGCCTGCGGAATGTCGATGCTGGTGGCGGCTTGCCCCTGGCGCATGACGGACAAGAAGCGTCGACACTCGTCAGGGTTGGGGAGCCCCTTGAGGGGGTAGTTACGCGGGGGGAGCTTCGACATGGCTACTTCCCCCGTTTCCGGAAGAAGCCGCGCCGTTTGGTCTTGGCTTCTCGCTCAATGGGAGGGAAGAGCTCGCCGCCAATGGCCTGCTGCAAGATCGCGTGCACGACGGGACCTACAGCGACGGGATCAGTGGGGATCATGCCCGCGGTCATGCTGTCGTGGAACTCGAAGTCCGGCTCTGACACCCCCACGAAGCGGGCGCGACCCGCGAAGCGCTGCGCGACGAATGCTTCGTCTTCGGCCGGGAAGTCGGGCCATTTGTTCGCCACGACGAGCTGCTTGGTATTCGGTACGCCGTATGCGATGAGATGGTCCAGGATGCCGTCGAGCTCATCGAGGCCGGAGGGGGAGTCGTCGAAGATGCCGACGCCCCAGGCTCCGCCGCGCATGAGCGGGATCATTACGTCGGTCCACATGTCGCTGAAATGCGACTCGGCGATCTGCGTGTCCACGACGATGAGGTCGTACGAGCTGCGCAGTTCGGCAATAGCGCGGGCATATAGCGCAGCAGGAGTGTTGACCGGGTTGGCGTCGTCGCCTTCGGGAATGGGGCCTAATACGATGTCGAAGTTCGCTTCTCCGCGCACACTGCCACGAATCGCCGCGAGCTGCGCCCGGTCCGTGACCACCTGATCCGGCAGCATGTGGCGAGTGTCAGTAATGGTCGGCAGACCGTGTTCCGCGAGCCGGAGGAGATGTCTGGTGGAGGCCTGTCCACGGTTGCCGTCCACGACGAGTACGCGCAGGCCTATTGAGCCGGCCTTTTGCGCAATGGCAAGCGTGAAACTCGTCTTGCCGACGCCTCCCTTTCCTGCCCAGGGGATGATCACTTCGCAGGTGCGAGTGGTGCGTTCTGCGTGCTGAAAGGCGACACTGTGGCGGTCATGCAGAGTTTGTCTGGGGGTGGGAGCTGCAGCTGCTTCGGCGGTGGGAGTGAGCGGGATTTCGGGCACTACCGGCGTGGGGGTGATGGGCGGCGCAATCACTGCCTCGGACACGGGCTGTCGAGCTGCTGGTGGCACTACCGGTGCAATCGGCTCCTGGGCAGGAGGCTGCGCCACAGGGGGGACGGCAGCGGCCGCGAGGGGCGTACTCGGCGCCGGAGCAGGCTCCGACATGTCGAAGGCGTACTCGATCTTGGCCGGCGCGGCAAGCGCAGACTCAGGCGATACCGGCGCTGCCGATGGAAGTGCTTCCGCCCGGTCGTGGGTCAGGCCACCTGCCCCGATAGGGGCGGTCGGGTCGGCTCCTTCGGGAAGCTCGAGGCCCAGCCCCGTGATGAGGTCTCCGAGCGTGACGGGGAGGTCTACAGCGAGGTCGTGACCGATCAGCGGTCCACCCACGCTGCAGATGACGCGCACATCGGTACGACGGGCTTGTGATTCGAGCCAGGTTTTGAGTCCTGCGCTACCGTCGTCCACCACGATGATCGGGAAAGGCGGCAGATCAGCTTGCGCGGCCCGAATCTGTTTCGCAGCGTCGGCGAAGCTTTGCCCGCCCAGTATTTTGAAGCCTGCGCTGTGCAGGAGCCGAGCAATGTCGGCGGGCCCGAGTAGGCCAATAGTTTCTTGTTGTCCCATGCCTTACTTCGGGCGGCGCAAAATGTGCGCCCAGAAATCGACATGTCGGTCAGAGGGAAAATGAAAACCCGCCCTCGAATAGAGGGCGGGTTTAGTGAAAGTGGCGCCTGGTTAAGCAGCTTCCTGGGCGGCGGAAGGCGCAGGGGCTGGTAACGGCGGCAGGGCGAAGCGCGGCGCTGGGGCCGTCGAGGGAGGAGCCGGGTCATGCTCGATCGGACCGACTTCGAAAGTGAGCTCTTCGACTGGCTCAGGCACGAGCTCGCTTGCCAGCTCGGCCGCCTCCGTGGCCGCGGGAGCAAGCTCTGGTGCGAACTCAGGCTCAATCATTGCTGAATCAAGCTCGATCGTCTCCTTCACCTCCTCGACGATGGTCGGCTCGGCTATCTCTTCAGGACCGGGCTCAGCAGGAGCGCTCGGAGGTGCCGATTCAGAGTCAAAGGTCTTGGGGTCGGCACCTGACTCACTATCAGGCTCCGAGGCCTGGAGCGGGCTGACATCCAACAGCTCTTCGAGCGAGGCTTCATACGGTGGCACGCTCTCGGTCGCGGCTGCCTCAGTGTCTTGAACAGGAGCGGGCGCTGTGGCAGTCTGCTCCTGCTCCTGTTCGCGCTGGAAGCTGAGCCGGATGATCTGCTCGGCGGACACGAGGGCTGACAGCGGCGCTCCGGCGGCGATCACGACGCCGCCCCAGAGCTCCAGGGAGGTGTAGTTCCACTGGTGGAAGCTGGCGGCATGGAGCGCGTTTACGGCCATAGACGCGGCGGTGTACGCCCGCAGCCAGGCGAGCGCGCTGCGGGCGTTCTTATGTTCGCGTCGCCATCGGAACACGGCGAGGGCGACGGTATAGGCGAGGATCGAGCCGTCAATGTAGATCGGGGCGAGGAAGTTCGCCCAGAGAGGGGCGCCGGTCCAGCGGGCCGCATCGCGCAGCGCTTCGAATGAGAACGCCATCGACGCGAGCATGACCAGTAGCGCCAGTGCGAGCGACAGCACGCCGACGCTGAGCCGGTCTGGGGAGATCCGCGCTGATTTCTTTGGGGAGTGGGAGAGCATGAGATTGTTCCTTAGGTCAGTTCGATTTCTCCGGGGGCGTACGAGTCGACCCAGCTGAGCCCGCCCACGCCGAGGGCACGCTTCGCGCGCGTGACGGTGACGTACGCCAGACGAGCTTCTTCCGCGCGCAGCTGCGGAAGCTCGTCCCGCTCACGGGACAGCACAGGGCTGGGGAAGTCATCAGCGATCGAGACACGGCCCCATTCGAGGCCCTTGGCGATATGCGCGGTGCTCACCACAACGTCGGCGCCGTCCATGTCGCACGAGTCGATCGCATCGACGACACTTTGGCCGCCGAACCGGTTGATGATGTTCACGAGCGATTCGATCTCGCCGCCGTCTTCAGACTGCGCGAACTCGACCAGCTGATCCCAGGTTTCGAACACCTGGAACTCGGCGTGACGGGTGCGGCGCCCTTTCTTCAAGTCCACCGCAGCCTGCGCGAGCTTCGATAGCTCCGCCGCTTTCCGGTCTCCGGCAATCCCGACCGCCGTACGACGCCGCAGCGAACCGAGTACATCCACAATCGCGCCGGCATTCGTGCGGCAGATGATCGCATCGGGTCGGTGCACCTGCTGCTCCACTGTCGACGTGATGGATTCGGTGCCGGTGATGTTCAAATCTGCGCCGAGGAGATCCAGCCACTTCTGTGCCTCTTCCGCGACGCGCGGGCCGAATCGAAACGACTGCGTGAGCTGGGCACGGTGAGCGTTGGGCAGCGCATCCATCGCGTTGACGGTGCCGGTGCGCCAGCTATAGATCGCCTGGTTGCGGTCGCCGACGAGAATGCGCTGCGTCTGCTGTTGCAGCAGCACAGACGTCATGAGTTCATCGGCGTCCTGGCTCTCGTCCAGCATGATGAAATCTGCGGGGAGCACCGGGTTCGAGAGCTGCCAGTATTTGAGGTATGCGTCATGCACTAGCGGGAGCCGTCCGTCCGGCGAAGCGTAGTCCTGCCACAGCAGCTGCGCGTAGTGCAGGATTACCGCCCCAAGCTCCGCCATGCCGGCTTCATCCACGACCAGGTTGCGGGGATACTGCACATGCTCGAACGTGAGCTCTCGGGTGGCGGAGCGCATGAATTTCGCGGCCGTGTCGCGCACGCAGCGCACCAGCTGCTCGCGTCGGATACGGTCAGTGAAGCGCGCGGTTTCCGAGGTGAAACGGAAGTCCTCGTCAATGGAGAGCGCTTTCGCGACAGTGCCCCAGTTGGTGAACTTGTTGGCGCGGGCGAGCTTCTCGCGGAAGAAGGGCGGCACGCTGCGGAGCGCGAGCGAGTGCATGGTGAGCGCCTGCACGCCGGTGCCTGCGAACCGTTCTTTCGCCTCTTGTGCGATCCCACGGTTGAACGCGAGATAGTACCCGCGACGGTTCGGGGCGTAGCGGGCGAGGAGCTCGAGTGTGCTGGTCTTGCCTGCGCCTGCGGCGGCCTCGATGACGAGGTCTTCGGCGCTGCGGTAGTACCAGAGCGCGATCTGCTGCTCTTCAGTGGGGGAGAACGTAGACAATTTGGGCTTCCTTCCGGTCTGCCTGCCCTATAGGACGCGCAGACCGGTTCCCGGAAGCCTTACAAAGTGCGCGGCTCGAACTGTTCAGTAGTCACCCCGACCCGCGCGAACATGCGCACCGAAGCTTCGGCGAGGCCCTGCGCGGAGTCGTACGGGTGGAGATACACGACCCGGCGAATACCGACCTGAATCAGCTCTTTCGCGCATTCGTTGCACGGGAAGTGAGTGACGTACGCGGTCGCGCCGGCGAGCTCGCGCAGGCTGCCACGGAAGTTTAGGACGGCGTTTCGTTCAGCATGAATGACGTACGGATATTTCGTGTCCAGGGGGTCGTCGCTGTCTTTGCCCCATGAGAAATCAGCGTCATCGAACCCGTTCGGGGTGCCGTTGTAGCCGAGACTCAGCACGCGCCGGTCCGGGGAGACGAGCGCCGCACCGACCTGCGTGCTGGGGTCCTTCGAGCGGCGCTTCACGATCTCCGCCATTGCCATGAACGTTTCGTCCCAGGTGGCGACCTCGGCCGCGGGGCGCCTAGACATCGCGCACCTCGGTCACGCGTAATGCGTTCGTCTGTCCGCACTCAGTACATTCGGACGGGACCGGAGCGGTGCCGCCGTGCCGGTGCAGCATTTTCAAGTGCTCATCACAGGTGGGCACCGGCGCTTGCGGCTCATCCCCGCACGGGCGCTCAATGACGACGTGAGCCGTCGGTGGGCGCAGACAGGGGCGCCCCCACGGGCAGCGTGGATGGTCGTGCTCAGTGCTGTTCAATCTTTGTTCCAGTCGATCGTGATGGGGGCGGTACGAGTGAGGTCGGCGCGCAGCGAGGAACGCACGAGCATGAGCATGCTTCCGAGCACGTTGTCTCCCGCTCCGCGGTGCTCGTCGCAGAGGCAGCGCCCCCAGAACGTGTCGTGCCAGTCGTTCCCTTCGAAAAGTGAGCGATCACCGGTAGCGAGGAGCTTTCGGGCAAGATCGGGGTGACGGTATTTCTGCCGGGTGAGCTGCAGCATTGTTTGCACACGCACATTCAGCCATTCATCGTGCGGGGTGACAGCTTGCCCGGCGCGCTTGGCCTGGCCGGCGCGCTCCAGTGTGCGGATCCGAGCGCGATACTCGGGCTCAAGCCGTTTCGCAGCCTGATACGCATGCTCGACCGTCGGGTAGCGCTCTCCGTCAAGAATGACCTCGGCGGACCAGAAGTTTGACAGGAAACGAAATTCTTTACTGAACGTGCGGATCGGGTCGGTAGACACGGTCTCTCCTTTCGCAGGAGACGCGAGTGCGCCGCCCTGTTCCCGCCTTATGGGACGCGCGCCCCGGGTCAGGGATCGACCCGGGGCGCGCGTCTTGCATGCGGTCTACGCGCGGCGACGGCGGCGGATGATGGCCATTCCGGCGGCCGCTAGGCCGAGCGCTCCTGTGGCAGCCATTCCGATTAGGCCAGTGTGCTGTGAAGCTGTGTTCGCGAGATTCTCGCCAGACGTGCCTTGCGAGTCCGTCGGATCGGCGGGCTGCTGGCCCTTTTCACCGGCGCCGGGCTTCTCGCCAGGCTGCTCCTGTTCGTCGTCCGTGCCTTCGTCAGTGGGAGGCGTAGTGCCGGGTTTCTCTGGGTCAACAGGGTCAATCGGCGGAGTGGGCTCGGGGGTCTCCGGCTCTGGCTTCTCCGGCTTCTCGGGGTCAACCGGGGGCTGGACGCCTCCGGAGTCCTTCACCGTGAACGATGCGCTTCCGGCGTACTTGCCGACGGTTTGTGAGTCGTTATCAGGAGTGCCCAGGTCTCCTAGACTGCTGTCGAACGAGACAACGTACTTACCGGGCGCAGTGAATACGAACTTGCCGCCTCGACGCTCGTAAGCGTCAGACGCGCGATAGTCCTCGTAGCCCAGCCTTTCAATCGACTCGAGCTCGACAAATTCGCCGTCAAGACCCACCGGCCAGTCGAAAGCTTCTTCGCCCGTGTTCGCGATACGACTGTACAGATTGTCGTAGCCGTTGGGGTCTTGCCAATCGCCCGGGCCGATGTCCTGGCTTCTCACGTTCAGGAAGGCGTCGCTGGGGCCTCCGGCGTTGTCGTGGCCCCAGGTGCGGTCTTTGATGACAGCAAGGCTCGAAATGTCAGAAATGCTGTTCTGTGAGAAGTCAACGTAGGCGAGCTTAGGGTGTTGCGAGAGCATGCTCACGTCAGAGATGTGGCCGTTGTACGCGTGAAGCTCTTCGAGGGACGTCGTTTTCAGCACGGGGGAGACGTCCGAGACGCTAGAACATCCGATGTGGAGCCGCTTGAGGCTGCTCATGCTCTCGATGAAGCCGATGCTGGTGAGGGGTGCGGCGTTGTCTAGCCTGCAGGACATGATCGTGAGAGATTCCAGCTTGGTGAGCGACGACAGCGCTGAGGCGTCAGGATCCGACGCGCTTGACACGTACAACTTGGTGAGGTTGGTAAGCGATGCCAACGGATCGAGGTCAGAGAACCTGCCCCCTGCGCCGTCTCCGTCCAGCATGAGATTCGTGAGCTTGGTGAGGCCATTGAGAGGCGAGAGATCAGCGTCGCTAGTGGCGGTGAGGGAAAGCGAGCCAAGCTGATTCAACGACGACAGTGGACCGTAGTTTGAAATACTGTTCTTCCCGAGCGAGGCTGCTTTGAGGTCTTTCACCTGCTCGAGCCCGACAAGGGACGTAACACCTTTGTCGAAACATTGAAGCTCCCTGGGGCCTCCTCGTTCGTACATTTCGTCCACGCATTTTTGCAGGGCGGGATCTTCCACTGTGACGGGCGAGGGCGGGTCGGCGGCGAATGCTGGGGTGGCGAGGCCGGTGACGGCGACGCCGGCGAGAGCGAGTCCGGAGAGAGACTTCGCTGCCGCGGTTTTGATCGGGCTGCTCATAACGAAATTGCCTCCTGTGGCAGATTCGCCCGGCGGTCGGGCGGCTCGCTAAGGGCGCATGCGAACCTGGCGAGCCGCCCGACTGGAACAACGACCGCAGCGCTACACGCGGCGTGGTCGTCGAGCGATCCCCAGTCCGACTGCCGCTAAGCCGAGCACGCCGGCAGCTGCGGCGCCGATGAAACCTGCATGCTGCGAGGCCGTGCTTGCGAGCTCTTCGCTAGGCGCGGCTTGCGAGTCCGTCGGAGCGGCGGGCTGCTGCTGGTCTTCTTCGCCGGCGCCGGGCTTCTCGTCGGGCTGCTCTTGGTCATCGTCCGTGCCATCATCGGTGGGTGGCGTGGTGCCGGGCTTTTCTGGGTCAACAGGGTCTACCGGCGGGGTCTCAGGCTCGGGGTTCTCCGGATCTACCGGGTCGATGGGAGGCGTGGCATCGCCCGTGACGACCACTGGGCCGACGTGTCCGGTGAAAGCGCCTTTGAGGAAGGGGTGCGAGAGCTCTCCCAGATCACTGTTGAACCGCATCTCAAAGTAGCCCGGCTCGGTGAAGACGACCTTTCCGTCTTTGAGCCCAAAGTCAGATGTCGGAGTGCGAGAGGAGTCGTTTCCGATTCGGTCTACCTGCAACTCAACGCGCTTGCCGTCGATGTCAACGGGCCAGTCGATCAGGCCGGTGCCGGTCTCGATCGTTGACGGCACCCCTTTTCCATTGATGAACTGGTTGTTCAAGCTCAGCACAGAGGGAATTGGCCCCACCGTCGAATCCTGAGTCCACATCCTGTCTTTCAGGAAGCCGAGGGCAGAGGCATCAGTGATCTGGTTTGAGTTGAGGGTTACGCTTCCCAGTTTGGGGTGCTGCTGCAGTACGGTGACGTCTTCATTTTTTAGCGCTCCGCCATTTACCGCCAAGCTCGTGAGAGATGGCGCGTGAAGCACTGGCGAAAGGTCTGTGACGAGAGCGCATGTGACACTGAGCTTATGGAGCTTGTCCAAGCCCTCGATAAACCCGATCGAGGGCACGCCTTGCGCGCCGTTTACGACAGAGGCGCCGCTCTCGCACCCCATAATGTCCAAGGCCTCCAGATTCGAGAGAGACGAAACAACGGAGAAGTCCTCGATCTTTGCCCCGTTAAAGCCGAGACGCTTCAGCTTCGTGAGATTCCCCAGTGACTCCAGGCTTGACGCAGAAAGTGATGATGAAATCCCCAGATCAGTGAGATTGGTCAGATTTTCAACGCTCGAAATATCAGTGACACGGCTGCTGCTCACACTCAGCGAAGTCAAATCTGTCAGGCCTGCGACGGGGCTCAGGTCGGAGAAGTCGGCATCGCCGATCGCCATGTACTTCAGGTCTTTCAGCTGCTCTACTCCGGCGATCGACTTGACGCCCTGGCTGAAGCAGTTCAGGCTCACTACAGGCCTGTCTCCCGCCTGTTCAAAGGCGTCATTCACGCATTTCTGCAGGGCAGGGTCTTCCACGGTGACGGGCGAGGGTGGGTCGGCGGCAAATGCCGGGGTGGCGAGGCCGGTGACGGCGACGCCGGCGAGAGCGAGTCCGGAGAGGGACTTCGCTGCCGCGGTTTTGATCGGGCTGCTCATAACGAAATTGCCTCCTGTGGCAGATTCGCCCGGCGGTCGGGCGGCTCGCCAAGGGCGCATGCGAACCTGGCTCAACAGTCGTGTTTCAGCAGCACGACGGACGCGCGCGCAAGCTACAGCAGCGGCGCGCGTCCCGGCATGACCCGGTCGGTCGCGTGCATGAGGAGGCGACGACGGTCCGTCAGCGTCTCGGCAGCGGTACGGGTGCGCAGATCGAACCGGTGGGTGTCCACGCGCGGATGGAACACATCCCCGTGCTCAGGGCGTGGGAAGCCGCGCAGGGCGATGGTGTGAAGCTCCCATGACCAGCCTTCGGTGCGGCGTGCGCCCCAGAAGTATGCGCTGCTGAGCGGTTCCCGACCGCGCGCGGCCGCCGCGCCGAGAGCACCGGTGAGCGGCACCGGGATTTTGGCATAGTTCCCGTTCTGCTCCCGCGCGGCTTCGTCCGTCCACGACGTCCAGCAGCGGGCGTCCGTGTGCGCGGCGCTCAGCCAGTGGTCGAACCGCGCATACACCGAGTCCCGGGCGCGCGGCGTCCAACGGTCCTCGGAAGCGTCGTCGGGATAGAACACCTGCCCCGTAGCGTCTGCGCCCGTGCCACCGCCGACCACGAACTCGACCGCGCATTCGCGGGTGCAGTCGGTGCCGCCCTCCCAGAAGCGCTCTTTCAGCCAGACTTTCTGGCTTGGCGGGAGCTCCAAGCGGCGGCGCACCCGCTGAGCGAGCTGACCTTCCAGCACGGTGCGCACCGTCTCAGTGCTGGACAGTGCGCTGTGCTGGTAAATGTCGTGCGAGGCCGCGCCGCGCAGCACAAGGCCCGCGAGCATCGGGTCGGTGGGGCGATGTTTCTTCGGGGGCACGGTGAGCTCCTGAGGACGGGGCGGGTTGATTGCCTGCTCTATGGGACGGGCGCAGGAGACCGGGCCTTGAACGACCACAAGGCGGCGCTGACTCGATGATCGCGTCAACGCCGCCTTGCTCGGGGCTCTGGTCTAGCTATGTTTCCGGCTGCCCGCTGTCGCCCCTGCGCCGCCGGGCACGACCAGGAAGCCCTGGTCAGATACTGCGTAGTAATCAACACCGTTTACGGTGCGGCAATCGTCAAGAAGTGCCATGGCGTTTACTGTCACTCCGGTGGTGAGTGAAGCAACGCGCTGCATGATGTCAGTTCGACCCTGAGGGATAACCTGCAGGACGTTTACGTCATAGGCGGTGGCTTCGGGAGTGCCGTTGACCATGCGATAGTTAGTCATAGCAATCGAAACAAGTGCGAGGGTTTCACCACGATCGTTGGTGGCGAATGCGATGGGCTTGGTGATTTCACCGTAAATCGAGCTTGAGTACATGGTGATACCTTTCGCTTTTGCGTATCCGGGCAAGGGCGTTTCCCTCCTGCCTGCACTATAGGACGCAGCCGCTGATCTCTTGCCGCCCAAGAGTCAACTACCTTGCTCGGCAAGTGTCCAGCAGCGCCCGGATCGCCTGAGTGAGACGTTCTGCGTCCGGGTCATTGGGGTGCAATCCGGCCAGTCCGTCAGCAGCGCGCGATGCTGTGCGACGCCAGGTGGCGGTAGGGGAGAAGCCGTGCCGGATGCGGTCGAGCTCTCCCGCAACTCCGCCCGCGGCGGCAGAACACGGCACACCGCGCGGCCGTTGGCGAGTGCTGAGAATGACCTGGTCCAGAACACCAGCCGCACGCAGCGCGTGCACGGTAGCGGGCATTTCGTCGTAGGCGGCGTCATGCTTCTCGAGCCTGGTCAAGTGACCGTGGCCGTGCTCCGTGTGTTGCTGCAGGTACCGGGTGGCGAGCGACACCAGGCTGCGGGCGCGGGGCACAGCGAGGGCGTTCAGTCGCACGGCGTATCCGTGCTCGGCATACTCGTGGGCCGTGATTAGCACTGCTTCGGTGCGCAGCGTGACTTCGAGCGCCACATGAGCGCGGCGGCGCAGGGCCTCGTCAAGCGCTCGTGACACCCATGCGCCGAGAGCCTGGTCGGTGTGCCTCGGCATTTCGCAGGGTCCGGCCTGGAGCAGCTCGTCGTATCGTGGATGGAACCGGCGTAGCTCGTCCCCGATGATCGGGACCGTGCCGTGGGGAAGGTTCAGCCGATCGCGGATGATCGTCGTCTTCCCCGCGCCGGGCTGGCCTCCCACGATAAGTAACTCCGGCTGCTCATGCTCGTGCGCGCGCCCGTCAAACAGCATGGGTGATACTGCGCGCCGGTATATCTCGTCCAGTTGGCGGGCCTCCAGCGGCTCGAAAGCCGCGCTCACGCCGCGTCCGCTGCGCGGTAGATTGCCAGGCCGAGCACATTGAATCCGTCATTGAACCCGTCGTACGCCACTTCTCGCCCGAGCGCGTACCGGGCCGTAGCGGTAGCGAGAGCGGGCGAAGCGGTCGATGACACCGCCACCGCGGTGCCCCCGTCGAAGATGAGCACGCGCGGGCGGAGCGCTCGCACCTGCTCGGTGGTCACTCCGCACGCGATTTCAATCGGCGTGAGGATGATGCTCGGGTCGACGGTCAGATCGGTCGGTTCAGGCACGGGGCGCTCCTTCGAGTGAGGGTGTTTCCCTCTCACCCGCGCTATGGGACGCGGCGCGTGCCCAGTCCTGCCTCGGCGTGGTCGGTCGCATTCGGCCTCCGCTCAGTCGAGCTAGAGCCAGCCCTTGGCCGTACCAGACGACGAGCGCGGCGAGAATGAGCCCGCCGCCTGCCGCCCAGAAGCGAGCGTCGAAGTCGGCGAAGCCAAGTGCTATCGAGGTGAAGCCCAGACCAGCGAGGACGCTGCGCACACGCCCGAGCCTGATAGTGCCTGGCGTGGCGGTCAGGGTGGACTTAGGTGTGACCGTGTTGATACTCGAGCTCACTTGAGGAAACGGTGTACTCACGGGTTTCCCTACTGATGTGCTCGGTGGCGTCTTGACGCGTAGCCCTGCGCCGCGAGAGAGCAGAGCGGCGAGAGCGACGATCACTACTCCGGCGACGCCGATCGCTACTCGACCGGGACGAATGCTGCTCAAGATGATCCTCCTTTAGCGAGAGCGTTTCCCTCTCACTGCCACTATGGGACGCGGTCGTGAATCTTCCGCTCTGCGCCAAAGAATCCACCGCATATGCGGCCGGACCTTGTTATGGGCCTGGCCGCTTATGCGGTGGATAGGTGTTCAGGCCTTTGACTACACTCGCTGGCGGCGGCGGCCCGCCAGCGCAGCCCCGGCGCCGGCGAGCGCCAGCAGCGATGCGGCGCCGAGCATCAGGCTGGTGCTGCCTGAGCCGGTGTGCGCCAGCAGGTCAGTGTTTGCGGCGGTGGGGCCGCTCAGGCCGGCGGTCACCACGCCCGAGGAGTCGCGCTGCGCTTCCTCATGCTGGCGCAGCGCCTCGGTGAGGGCCTTCTCGGCCTCCTCCTGCTCCTTCTGCGCTGCTTCCAGATCGGCCAACTTCTGGCGAGCATCAGCCTCGTTCTTGACGGCCTGGTCGTAGGCTGCCTGCGCGTCATCGACCTTCTGGTCGGCGGCGTCCTTGGCGGCCTGTTCTTTCGCGAGCACTTCCAGCGCCTCAGCGTGGAGGGCCTGAGCATCAGCCAGGTTCTTCTCGGCGACGAGCACACCGGGGCGGGCGGCAGCCTGGGCCTCAGCGAGCAGCGCGCGTGCAGCTTTCAGGGCTTCCTCTGCCGCGGTCACATCGTCCTGCGCGGCGCTCTGGTCATCGCGCAGTCCGTCGAGCACGGTGCGAGCGTCCTCAGCCTGGGTCTTCGCGTCCGCGAGATCCTGCTGAGCCCCGGCTACGGCCTGGTCAGCGTCAGCGGCTGCCGCGAACGCGTCGCGTGCCTCGGCCAGGTCAGCCAGAGCGCGCTCGTGGACGGCGGTGCTGGTGGCGAGCTGCTGCGACGCCGCATCGAGAGCACCCTGCGCGTCGGTCTCTGCTTGGGTGGCATCGGCATACTGCTCGTTCGCAGCATCCAGCGCAGCCTTCGCGTCGACAAGATCAACCACGCGCTGGTCAGCGGCCGTTTTTGCGCTGCGTGCGGCAGTGGCGCGCTCCTCCGCCGCGGTCTTGGTGGCCTGGGCAGCTTCACGGTCCGCCGTGGCTGCCGCGAGGTCGGCCTGCGCCTGCGCGTCAACAACAGCCTTCGCGTCCAGGTCGCTCTGCGCGGCCGACAGGTCGGTGGCAGCAGCATCAACATCTTGCTGGGCGGCGGTCACGTCAGCGGTGGTGACTGTGACCGCCGCGATCGCATCGGCGAGGGCACGGTCAGCGTCCTGCTGCGCGGCGGCAGCGTCTGTCGCCGCGGTGTTCGCGGCGGTGCGGCGCTCCTCGGCAGCGTTCAGGGCGGTGAGGGAGGCGTCGGCGCGCTGCTGCGCAGCCTCAATGGCGGCGAGCGCTTCTTCGTACGCGTCCTGTGCCCCGTTGATGCTGGACTGGTAGTTCAGCAGGCTTGCGAGGTAGTCCTCGGCTGACAGGGTGCGGCCCATGTTCAGGGAGGTGTTGCCCTTGCCCTTGATGGTGGAGCCAGAGTTGAAGACTTGGCCCTGGGTGGAGCCTTCGATAGCGAACCCGGTGACGGTGGAGTCGGGGTCGATGATGTTGAGGTAGTGTCCGATGTTGGGGTACAGGTCGGGGTAGGTGACGGAGATGTCGTACGCCGACATGGTGCTCAGGCCGGGGTACTTTCCGGACGCTACAGCGTCGTCGAACACGACTTTCTCGTTGTTGTACCAGCCGGTGAACGGGCTGGTGCCGAACTTGTCGTTGTAGCCGAACGCGAGGTTCTCCGATACGCCGCGGAACTGATCCGGGTGATTCCAGGTGGTGCGGGCGTGGTCAGTGTTTGCCATTGCGACGGCCATGAGGGTGTCGGTCACTTCGAGCGGTGCAAGGCCCAGCGAGGCGCGGATGGCGTTGCCCTCTTGGATGTACTGCAGCGCGCGGATCATGTTGGCGAGGCTGGTGGTGTCACTCACGGCCCCGAGATCAATGTTGTCGAGGTAGTGGGTGACGGTCGGGTCGGTGAGCACGCGGTACGCATCCGTCGCGCCCATCTGCTCGAAGTAGCCGGCCGCGCCCATCTGCGCGAGGCGCTCCGCGTTCTCAGCAGCGAGCTTCAGGTCAGCTGCGCGCTGCTTCGCATCCTGCAGGGCGGTGGAGGCGGCGGTGCGTTCGTTCTGGGCGCGGAGCAACTCAGCCGCCGCGTCCTGCTTCTCCGTCTGTGCTGCGCCCGCGAGCGCGTCGGCGGCGTCCTTCACGTCCTGCGCGAGGGCCTGATCCTGCTCAGCAGCGGCCTTCTCGGCGAGCGCCTGGGCGAGGTTCTTCGCGGCCGCATCTGAGATGGCCTGTAGGCGGTCGCGCCCGGCCTGTGACACGCTCTTGTCAGCGGCGGCGGCCTGGGCGGCCGCCTGCGCGCGGGTGAATGATGCCTCAGCATCCTGGGCGCTCTGCACGATGCCGGGGAGCGCATCCTTGGCCGCGTCGAGCTCGGTGGCCGCGTCTGCGGCAGCTTCGACCGCTTCGGCGACCTTCTCCGGGTCGTCAGCGTCGAGGGCGGCCTGCTTAGCCGCCTCCACACGCTCCGCCGCGTCACTGAGGGCGTCGGCCGCCTCCTGGGCCGCCTGCGCCTTTTCTTCGGCAGTGGCCTTGTCGGCGTTCTTCAGCGCCGCCGCGGCGCGATCGGCCGCCTCGAGGGCATCTTCATCGAACACTGATGCCTTGTCTTTGGCGTCCTGAGCCGCTGCTTCGGCATCGCGGAGCGCCTGCTCACTGTCGGTGACGTTCTGGTCAGCGCCTGCGGCGGCCTGCTCCTGCTCAGTCACAGCATCGGCAGCGCTCTGCAGCGCATCCTTGGCGTTCTCGAGCTTGCCGGTAGCCTCGGTGACCTTAGCGGTGGCATCCACCACGTCGGGTGTATTCGTGGCGGCATCCAAAGCCTGCTCAGCATCGGTCACGCCCTGCGCGGTGGTGTCCACGACGTCCTGCGCCTGGTCCACCTGCTCAGCGGCACCCTGCTGCTCGGTGCGGGCCTCTTCCAGGAGCACGCCAGCGTCAGAGACTTCCTGCACAGCGATGTCGATCTGCTCCTGCGCGGCAACATTCTCGGCCGGGGTAGCGGCGGCCGCGGCGGCTACGGCTTCCTCAGCGGCGACCACCTGATCCACCTCGACAGCCGGTGTCTCGACCGGGGCTGCTTCATCGCTCGCAAGGGCAGGGGTGGCGCCGAGGGCCGAGATTCCGGTCGCAGCGATGACGGCCGCGGCGGTGAGCTTGCCCGCAGCGGGGCGGGTGACGTTCTTCTTCAAAGTGTCTTCCTTTGGGTCGGGCTCGTCAGAGCCGGGTGGGGTCAAGCATGTTCCGCCTGGAGCTATGGGACGCGCCCGTCGATTTCTTGCTTCGCCCCATCTGTAACGCTGTCGGGGCCGCTGTTTTCCGTCTCGAACTGAGCGGTGATCTCGTCGATGACGGCCGCGGCTTCGCGGAACCTGATCACTATCGCGGCGAGAAAGACGGCGCAGGCGGTGAGCATGATCGGGGTGCTGTGCCAAAGGAACGCAGCTACAGCGAGGCCGCTGCCGACGAGGGTCAGGGCGACGCGGGAGCGGCGGATGCGCAGGATGCGCGGGGTGGTGATCATAGCGTGCTCCCTTCCTGATCGGCCTCGGCAACGCGGACCTCTTGCGCGGCGTGCCAGACGCTCAGCGGCACTTCCTCCCAGACGACACCGGTGCTGGCGGTGAGGTCGGCGGGCATCGCGGCGCGACATTCCGCGGCAGGCCAGCGGGTGTAGATTGCTTGTTCGTCCGGATCGAACGTGAGGGCGGGCCGGTACATCATCCCGGTCCCGAAGAACATGGAGGGCAGGCCGATGTGCTGTTCAGCTTCGGCGCGCAGGTCGATCCCGGCGAGCGCTTCGAGCTCCGCGGCGCGAGCTTTCCCAGCCTTGGTGCGCAGGTCCGGTTTCCAGAACCCTGTGTGCGCGTCGAGCCGCCAGCCGGTGCCGCCCGGCGGCTGTTCGCCTGACGCGCTGAGCACACCGGTGACCTTGTTTCGGTCGTCGCGCATGAGCGGGCGTTCGTCGATCTCCTCGCTGTCGTACTGGTACCGCTTCCCGACCGGTCCGAACTCGGCGAGCAGGGCAGCACAGTATTCCTTTCGCCGATCAGCGACGGCCTGGTCACGGGCGATGGCGTCACGCCACCAGGTGAGCGCGGCGGGGGAGATGGTGCGGTACACCAGGGCGGGCTGTTTCATGATGGATTCCTTTCGGCAGTGAGCCGGCGGTGAATGTCGGCGGCGATGTCGTCGTGCACGACAGGGCGGGCGTGCGGGTTAGCGGTGCGGCGGGTGCGGGCGATGTAGCCGAGCGCGAGTTCCGGGTGGCGGCGGTGCGCGGCGAGCGCGTCTCGTTCGGCGTGCCCGAGCCCGTCGAAGGTGGTGAACGCCGCGAACGCGCCACCCGCGAGGTTAATAAGGGTGCCGTCTTGAAGCTCTGGGATCCGGTCCAGGCGGGCGCGGCGGCGGAATAGACGCGCGCCGTATTTCTCCCGCAGTTCCGCCGCGAACGTGCGCGTGTCAGCCGTATGCTGGTCACCGTCCGCGAGGAGGTAGCCGAACGCGCCGTACCCGTCGAACGCTTTCTCCGGTTTCGTGGTGATGATCAGGGCGTTCAGGCTGCGGTTTGCCCGGATCCGTTCAATTCTGCGTGCCAAAGTGTTCTACTCCTGAGGTGCTGGGGCGGTGCCGGTGAGCGCTTGGCCGGGGGCGTGCGGGGTGGCTGGGAGCCCGAGAGCTGATTCGATCGCCCAGCGTGCAAGCCACCGGACCGAATCAGGGTCGAAGTCGGGCTGCCTGCTCGGGCTCCATGAGCCGTCGAGCATGATCGCGTCGGCGCCGTCGTGGATCCGATCCGCCGTCAGCTGAGCGGTGGCTGATCCCACCACGTCAACCCCGTCTGGGAATGCGGCGTGCAGCACGCGGCGAGCGGTGTCGAGATGTGACCCTTCTTCTCCTGCTTGCGCTTCGAGGCGGGCGGCGGCGGTGTGCAGGAGAGTGCCTGCGATCGGGGCGTGAAATTCAGACATGAGGTTGCTCCCTACTTCGCGCCGTCAGGCTTCTCGGCGGGTGCTCTGTCCGTCTCCGTGGGCTCTTCGTCTTCCGCGGGCTGGTTGCCGCGCAGGAAGCGCTGATGATCGAAGCCAGGACCGGGCACCCAGTGCTCGCACAGTCGGTCGTCGCCCGGGAACTGGTATTCGCGCAGCGCGACATAGTCGTTCTTCTCGAACGACCACTCCGTGTAAACAAGCGGGCTCCCGTACTCGCCGTCCGGGTCGGTGAGCGAGCTGGACGGCCGGATGCTGCCCCAGGCGGCGCCGCGGCCGGAGCCGAGCTCGGGCGCCCGCGAGCCGCACAGGATTGCGTCGGCAGTGGAACAGCTGACCTGGACGAAACCGTCGAGGTCGAACATGGGCGGCGTGCTCACAGTGGCCCCTTTCTGCGGGTCTTTCGGATTGCTTTCTTGCCCTATGGGACGCGGCGGGCACGATCCGCCAGTCGCATCCTGAGCCGCCATAACGGCCAGAACAGGGTCTTGAACCACCACCAGTCCGGGTCGAAGCGGCGGAAGTTCAGCGGCAGCGTCCGGGTGCCGCATTCAGCGCATCGGTGGAACTGCCAGCCGATGCGCCGCATCTCCCGACGGTACGCCCGCGCCTCGGCCTCCGTCGCCGGAGCACCGAGCGACGCCTCAGGGAATCGTTCATCCAGGGCGCGGTGCGCGGCGTAGTAGCCCGAGGAACCGTTCTGGCAGCCTGGCGGGCGGCGCTCCCAGGGGTAGGTGAGATCCATTCCGGGTCCGCTCCAGGCAGGGCAGCGGTTCGGCTTGTTATAGTCCTTGCGGACCAGGGGAGCGCGAGACATGATTCCTACTTTCGGTCGAGCTTCTCGAGCGCGTCAAACACTCCGGCGAGGTCGAGACGAGGCTGGCCATCCACCCCGTGCACGGTGAACCCTCCCCGGCGCACGGCGGCGAGCAGCTGGTGCTGATGGAGCGCCGCTTCCAGCGCGGCGAAACGCGGCCCGAGAGTATCGGCGGTGCCGCGCCAGTACCGCTCGAGCGCGGTGCGGGCCGACTTCCGCTCGGCGTACATGTGCGCCTTCACCTTGCTGCGGTAGCCGTGCGCGTCCACGATCACTACGCCCTCGTCGGGCCGATCAGCGGCAGCTTTCAGGGCGGCCGCGAGCTCGTCAGGGGTGAAGAGAGTTTGCTCCGCCTCGGCGACCTCGAATCCGAAGCGGCGGCTGATCCCGGTGCGGATACGGTCATCAGTGCGGAACGTGACCTCGTTCAAGATGCAGTCGAGCAGCACCAGGCGGTCCTCACCCGACTCCGCGATCGGGTGGGTGTCGTGCGCGGCGATCACTTCGAACACAGCGGTAGTGTTCGTGCGCTCCAACATTCCCGCCAGCGCCGCTTCCGCGCCGTTGCCCAAGTGGGTGAGCAGCATTTCGCGTGCGTGCTTGGCGTAGCTCGTAACCCCAGCCTTCGAGAACACCGCGAGCTTGCCGTCGCCCAGCGAGGAGACGAGCGCGAGGTAGCCGTTGTACTTCTTCCGTAGCTGGACCGGGTAGGCGGTGACGTGCTCGTTCAGCCAGCCGTCGAGGGAGCGTCCCGGCGCTTCTCCGATATGGAAGAACTTCTCGTACCCGCGCGCGACAATCTTGCCGGTGGCGGCGTTGATGAACAGCCCGCGGGCATGCACGGTGAGGTCGTCCCACGCGCCGCGCTGGAATGCCTGGCGCGTGAAGTTGCAGGCCACCACGTCGGCGACCCCATCCACCGGCTTGACGGTGACCCACCCCGACTGGCGCATGCGCTCCAGCAGATCAGTCGCATCGGTGGGATCCACCGCGGCCACCGGCTTCACCGGGCGCGTGGCGGCGCGGTTGCGGGCGGCGAGCTGCGGATCCACACGGTCGTCGAAGCGATGCACGGAGTAATACTCATTCGTGCTGAGCTCAGGGAGACTCACGTGCCCGCCGGAAGACGCGCCTGACTCCAGGCAGATCACAGGGGTCCCGCGGCGGTCGATGGAGACGGCCTCGACCGGTTCGTCGTCCGTGCCGCCGTTGCGGTGCCCGTGCAGCTGGAAACCGACAAGCGGCATGTCCGCGACGTTGTAGCTCGTCTTCGCGCGGTACGTGCGGCCGCGGTCGCCCAGGCCGTACACGCACTCAGTATCCGAGACGTGCAGCAGGCCGCTATCTTGCAGCTTGTGCTGAGTGAGGATCCCCACGCCGCCGTGCGTCACCAGCCAGGGCTGATCGTCGCCTTCGATGTAGATGTGCAGCGCAGGGACGGTAGAGTTCACAAACGCGACCTGCTCCTCCTCGGTAATCCCCGCCTCCAAGAGCGCCTGGCGAGTTACGCGAGTGTCGCTGAATCGGGTCTGCTCAGACAGAGTGCTGATCGCGCGCAGGTTCAGCTCGTGGTTGCCGGTCACCACCGTGCCGCGGCCCTCCGCGACCAGCGCCGACACGATCCGCATGACTCCTGCCGGGTCGGGGCCACGATCGAACAGGTCGCCGGCGAACACCCAATGGGTCTGCGGGGTTCCGAACTCATGGAGGGCCTCTTCGAGCGCCTCAGCGCACGAGTGCACATCACCCACCACGACCACCTGGCGGTCGCGCGGAATATGCAGCGCAGGGACAGCGGCGAGCCTGCTGATGGCATCCATCACCTCTGGCACGGGGCGGGTGCCGTCGATCACGGAGTCGATCAGCGCGCTGACCGGCTTCGCGGCGCAGCGCTCGTGCATCTCAGCGACGATCTCAGCGCTCACCTGCTTCAAGCCGCGCGCGCGGTTGCGCACCAGCAGCGTTTCCAGCGACAGGTCACCCTGGCAGTCGATCAGGACGGTGCGGTACCCGTACTTCGCCGCGAGCTGCGCGAGATCAGTCTGATCTGATGCCCGGGAGTTCGTAGCGTCAAAGAACACCGTCGCCCCCGCCGCGAGCCGCGCCTTCAGGGCCGCCTGCGTGGCGGAAACCACCGCGAACTCGGCTCTGCTCGGGAGCCGCAGCGTTACGCCGTCACGTCCTGACTCGTCCACACAGGGAACCTCAGGGGAGAAGAGCGCGCGGAACATGTCGTAGCCGAGCACGAGGCCTTCCACGCCCAGGGCGCTGATCAGGGTGGTCTTCCCGGAGCCCGGGGCGCCGGAGAGCAGAAATAGAGTGCGCATGATGTCCTTTCGGTCGGCGGCGGAAGCCTGGCCCTTCGAGGCCGGGAGGAGACGCGCCTTTGCGGGCGCGTTCCGGTCTTTGCCGCTATCTCCTTTCTAGAGTGGGAGCGGAGGAGTGTCGGTACCCATCTCCGCGCTGTATGAGAGCTATACGACGCCAGCCGATGCCTTGAATGGTGCCGTCTTTCGTGGTGATGTCGCATGATCCGGTCGCACGCACGGCGACGCGGCCGACATGTGTACCCTGCTTCTTCCCCGACGGGACTACCGCGCGTACCAGGTCGCCGGTGATGAGCCCGAAATGTGTTTTCTGGCGGGTGAGGCGCAGGCGCGGGAATCCGTACTTGTCCGACGCGGTGCGCTTGTATCCACCTCTTCCGGTGCAGTGCGCGATATGCGCGAGAGCAGGCCAGCGCGTCACCACATCAACCTCCCCGACACACAAGGCGTCGAGGGCATGGCTTTTCGGAACATTGCTGACATGGCGGTTGTATTTCGTGCGCCCGCCCGTAGACACATGCACCGGCAGCCCGGTCGAAGCTAGGGCGTGCACGATCGCCCGCCTGGTCGCGTTCACCGCCGCGGCGTGCGCGAGCGGCCGCTTCAAGGAAGCAAGGATACGACGTAGCCGTGCTGGGTCGTTTGCGAGGAACTCTTCCACCGGGCGGGCATCTTTGCGCTGGTTACAGGGGATGCACGCGGTGACGAGGTTCGAGGGCCGGTGAGAGCCGCCGCGCGCTCGCGGACGCACATGGTCGATGTTGAGCGGCACACTGTCTGGGCCGGTGCCGGGAGCGTCGCAGTACACACAACGGCGACCCCACTTCTCCAGCAGGTACTCGCGTACTTCGTAGCCCGCGAGCGTGCCCTGCTGGTATTGCACCCCGGTGATGGTCGGGTCTTGCAGGAGCTGCATGTCGAACCTGACCTGCTCCACATGCACGGCCGTGACGGGCGCCCAACGTGAGAGCCTGAGCATCCACGTCTGTGTCGTGTTGAGCCGATGCCACAGGGACGGCGGCAGCCAGGAGCCCGCGTTCGGGCGGGCCTTGCGAGCACGGTTTAGGAACCGGGGCGCCCGATAGCGGAGATTTCTACCACGGCGGCCACGACGCAAAGCGGCGCGGGCGTGGAGCTTGTTCTTGATGGCGAGGCCGCGGTGCACGAGCTCGCCCAGCCACACCGCTTCCCGCGCGGTGGTCACTTCACCGGTGCTCGGGTCGGCAGCCTGGTCGGTGGTGAATACGGCGAGGCCGGTGTGCTTGGATCCGGGGTCGATGCCGACCTCCACCCCGGCCACGGTCGATTCCTTGACCGTGCGGTCTTTCAATCGGATCACGAAAGGGGTGTGGCGGTGTACGACCGCTCTCCCTTTGGCGAGCAATTCCCGCGCCCGTGCCGGGTGGCAAGGCTGCAGGGGTTGCCCGTGGCGGTCGAGCACGAACACGCGCGCCGCCAGGTTATTGCGTGGTGTGGCGGGGTTACCCCCGCCGGGCTGGGCAGCGCCCGAGGATGCTGCCCGTGACGCCGACACCGTTTGACGGGTGCCGGTCTCCCCTCGACCATGTTGAACGCCCGCTGCGGGCACGCCCGCGTCGATACCCCGTTTCGTGGATACCCGTTCCTTGTCTGCTGATACCGATTCCAGAGCAGAGAGCTGAGGAAGCACTCTCTGGTGGGTCTGCTCACGTACGTTCAACGTAGTCACCTCCAATGGTTTGGTGTGTCTTGGTCTGGTCAATCAATCCCTAAAGGGCTGGGCCGTGTTACAAGCCCGGTCCTTTAGGGCCGGGTGATTGACGCGGAAACTTGCGGATCACCTGGCCCACGAGAGTGACGGTGCGTTCGACCTTGCGGTGCAGCCGCACCAGGGTTTCGGCGGAGCTCATGACTGCACCTGCGCCGCGCGCCCGGTGCTGCCGAAGCGGGCGTCACTGCGCTCGGTGTCGGTGAAGTCGGCGGGGGATACTTCGACGAGCTGAATGTCCGGGCGGGGGACAACGACGAGCTGTGCGATGCGGTCCCCGTCGCGGAACGAGACAGACGAGCTGCCGCGGTTCTCGATCAGCACTTTCAGCTCGCCGCGGTAGTCCGAGTCGATCGTGCCGGGAGCGTTCAGCACAGTCACGCCGTGATGGGCGGCGAGCCCGGAGCGCGGGGTGATGAGGCCGACGTAACCGGCGGGGATTTCCACGAACGTGCCGGTTGAGATGACCTGGGCGGCGCCGGGGCGCAGATGCTGCACGTAGCCCTCTTCAAGGTGGGCGTGCAGGTCGAGGCCCGCAGCGCCCGGGGTGGCCTGGGTGGGGCGGCGGCCGTGAAACTTAATCTGAATGGACAAAGCGGATGCTCCTAGTTTGTGCCGGTGGCGAGGCAGACGTGTTCCGCCTCACCACCGCTATAGGACGCGGCCGCCGTAGTTCACGCCGCCTGCAGCGCAGGCTCTTCCGCCGGAGCGGTGCTCTCCTCGAGCAGCTGCTGAATCCGGCGGCGCTCCTCTTCCAGAGCGCGCAGCTCACCCTCACGCTCGAACTCGGCCTGCGCGATGAACACGTCCAGCTCGCCCCGCTCCTGCTCACCGGAAGAGGCGAGCGCCTGCACCCGATCAAGCGTGCCGGGAAGAGCGTCGATCAGTTCGTCCGCCCGCGCCGTAAGCGCCCGAGCGAGCGCGTCCGGGCCGCGGCGCACCGTCTTCAGCGGGACGCCCGCCTGGTCGAGGAGGCGGTAGCCGTGGTACAGCGCGAGCTGCATGGCCCGCTGCTTCGGATCCCAGACGAGCGCGAGGTCCAGGCCGCGCCACTGGCGGCGGGAGGTGCGCTGCTCGTACGAATGCTGCTTCGACAGGTACGCTTCGCGGCCCGCCTCTGCGAGCGCGTACATCCGCCCCGTGCGGTCATCTGCGCGCGGGCGGTCCAGCGCCTCACTGATCAGCTCGCCGCGGCGGCGGTAATCTGCGATCAGTCTATCGAGCTTCCCGCGCCGATCAGTAGCGGCGTGCACCTGCTGACTCCACACGGCGCGCATCAGCTGCAACCGGCGAATGTCGTTCGACACTTCCGCGAGCCGCAGCAGCTCCGGCCGCCCCGTTGCGAGCGCTTTCACCTGCCCGTACGACAGCGCCACATCGGTGATGTCGTCAATTTCGCGGGCATCCGCCGCCGCGGACAGGAACCCGGACACCGCTTTCGCTTTCCGCTCGAGCGTCTCCCATGACAGCGCATCGAACGTGCCCTCGGTGACGTACCGGAAAATGTCTACGTGACCGGCGAGGTTCTGCGGGCGCAGCGCGCGGCCTTCCCGCTGTTCCACGTCCGCGGGCATCCACGGGGCGTCGAGATGATGGACTGCGCCGAGCCGGGTCTGAATGTTTGTGCCGACCCCGACTTTCGCGGTCGACCCGATCAGCACGGACACATCCCCTGCCCGGCACTGCGCGAACAGCGCCGCCCGTGCCTTATCGGTGGTAGCTTCATGCACGAACCGCACGCGAGCCGCGGGCACGCCTCGGTCCGCCAGCAGGGCGCGCAGACGGCCGTAACTGCTGCTGCGGCCGGGTTTCGGGGTGCCGAGGTCGCACAGCACGAGCTGCAGCATGCCCGGCACCGGTGATGACCCGAACAGGCGGGCAGCGTGCTGCCGGTGCAGCTGCGCGATCTGATCGGCGGCGTCGGTCATGGTCGGGCTTCCGCCGGGCACATCCACGAGCGCTGGGTCGAGGGCGAGTGCGCGGCCCTCCCCGCAGATCGCGAGCATGTTGTCATCTTCCGGTGCGACCTGGCCTTGGTAGATCAGGTCGGCGCGGTCGCTGAGCTCCGCGACGGCGCTCTCCTGCTCCTCGGTGGGGCGGCTGACGATGTTGTGCACTGTCCAGGTGGGGCGCTCCAGCCCGATCTGCTCGGCGGTGACGGTGTCGCAGGTTTCCGACAGCATCGACGCGAGCTCGGCGGCGTTGCGGATATGGCGCGGGCGCCGCTTCAAATGGAAGCCCTGACCGGTCGGTTTCACTTCCACTGCGGTCTCGAACTTCACGAACGTCGCCGCCCACGCATCGAACCCGGCGACACCAGCCTCCGCGAGCCGTTCAGGCTGCGTGTACGTCTGCCACACGAAAATCTCAGCGAGACTGTTCGAAATGAGGGTGCCGGTGAACCCGGCGAACACGGGTTTAGCCGGGTGCCGGTCACTGAGGCTGCGGATTTTCAGGGCCAGGTCAGTAGCGCGCTTAGAATGCCCGAGCGAGAACCCGGACTGGCTGGTGGACGTGACCATGAGGCGGCGGAACATGTGCAGCTCGTCGACCGCGATGTGGTCGACGCCCAGCTGCTCGAACGTCACCTGGCCCGGGTCGCGGCGGGCGTCTTCGCGCAGCTTGCGCAGGGCGGTGTCAAGGCGACGTTTCGCGGCGGCGATTTTCTTCTGACTGCGCGGGCTTTCCCACCGCTGAATCGACGCCGCCGCGGTGGATAGCTCAGCTTTCTGCTCCTCGATCCACTGCTCTTCCAGCGGCGCGGACACAGGAATGGACGTGAACGCGGTGTGCGTCATGATGATTGCGTCCCAGTCGCCAGTCGCGCAGCGCGCCGCGAACAGACGTTTCGCGTCTTTCGTAACCTCCTCACGCCCGGCGATCAGGAACCGGCCGGTCGGGTAGGCGGTGCGCGCTTCGCGGGCCATCTGCTCCAGCAGGTGATTCGGCACCGTGATCAGCGGCTTCTGAGCGAGCCCCAGCTGCTTGAGCTTCATCGCGCCGGCCAACATTTCGAGCGACTTGCCCGCCCCGACGGTGTGATGCAGGATCGTGCGGTGATCGGACAGGATCCGGTCCACCGCATCTTTCTGATGATCCCAGAGGGTGATGTCTTCGCTGAGGCCCGGGAACGTGAGATGCGCGCCGTCGCCGGTGCGCGGGCGGTGCGAACGGAAGCGGCGGTTGAACTCGTCGCACAGGGCGCGCGCCCGGTCGGCGTCCTCCCACACCCACATCTCGAACCGTTCAGCAAGCGCCCGCTGCTTCTCTTCCGCGGCGATCGTGCGGCCGGCGTTCTTCACCCGGCGGGGTGCGCCGTCCTCCCAGAGTTCGTCATACACGACCGGGGTGCTGTTGTTGAGCGCGAGCTCCAGCAGCCGGATCGGGGTGACATCGGGGGTGCCGTACCGAGTGTTCGTGTCGACGTTGTGGCAGTAGCCCTGCGCGATCTCCCACGCAGCTACGGCCTGGGCGTACGACACCGTGCCGCTGGCACGTAGCTCGTCGCGCAAGAACGACTCCACGATGCCGGGCGCGATCCAGGTGGCGCCGATCTGCGCGCGAATGTCGAGCGGCCCGAGCGGTTCGGGCAGCGCTTGACGCAGCGCTTCGGCCTGCCGGGTGAGGCCCGCCTGCTCAGCGGCGTGCAGCTTCGCGCGAATATTGCCGGAGAGGTAGTCACCAGCGAGAATGAACCGGCCATGCTCGTCCATGAATCCGTGCCCGGCCAGCGCTTCGGCGGCCTCGGTCTCCGCGATCCCGAGCAGACGGGCGGCGCGGTCCAGGTCAACGACCCCGCCCGGGCCTGCCGCGAGCCGAGCCGCTTCGGCGGGGGTTTCCGCCCGGTCCACGATCACGGGGGCACGGTTCACGCGACGCAGCAGCAGCGGGGCGGGGGATGCTTCGCCGGTCGCCTGGTCAAACTGTTCCGCCGCGAGCACGGTGAGATAGTCCGGGTCTTTGCGGAACCCGCCGAGGGCGGGGCGGCGCCAGGTGTAGGTCGGAGCGCCTGTGTCCGGGTCGGGTTTTCCTTCAGTGAGGGTGCCTCGGCCGATTGGTCCGTGCTGCCTCACGTACGTCTCGTACAGGGAGAGCGCCTGATGCCGGGCGGGATCGAGGTCTGAGTCCGGCAGGTCCAGGTCAGCTTCAAGCGCGAGCAGCACAGTGACCGCATCGCGCAGACGCACCAGCGCGCGGAGCTCTTTCCCTGCCCGGGCGACAAGGGTGAGGATGCCGCCGGACACCTGGTGCATGGCGCCGTCGAGCTCGTGGAAGCTGCCTTCTTTCCGGCCGTCCGCATCATGCAGCGGCACGTTGTCAAGCGACGCGACCGCCCCGACAGGTGACTGGTGCTCAGGCTCATACAGCGCCGTCGCGGCGCGCAGCGCGGCCGCCAGGGCGGTCTTCCGGTCACGTGCTTTCACCGTCAACGGGGCGGGTTTGAAACCGGTTGCGGTCATGTTCCCGGCCACCAGGGCGGGATAGCGCCCCCACAAGGCGTGCACGCGCACACTATGAAACGGCTCCGGATGCGCGACGGTCGCATGCTGCTCGTCCGCGGCGGGGATCAGGGCGGCGCGTTCTGCCCCGTCATGCGCGGGTTTCCGCAGCACGACAATGTCGGCGACCACGTCCGTGCCGGGGAAAATACCTGCGGGGAGGCGCACTGCTGACACGAGCTCGGCGCGGTCGCGGCCCTGCTGGTCAATGCTGTCGAGGAAGTGGCGGCTCGTGATGATAACGACGTAGCCGCCGGGCTTTACCGCGTCCAAGGCGCGGGCCGTGAAGTAGCCGTGCAGGCTGCCGGTGTCGCCGGTGAAGTTCGGGTCGTACACGGCGGTGCGGGCGAACGGGACGTTGCCGATCACCGCATCGAAACTGCCGGTGGGGAAGTGGTGCTGTTCGAGCGGCGCGGCGATGATCCGGGCGTCCGGGTGCTGCAGCTGCGCGAGGCGGGCCGCGGTCGGGTCCCGGTCAATGCCAGTCCAAGCAACAGGCAGGTCGGCGGGCGCCGCTGACATGATCGCTCCTGACCCGCAGCCGGGCTCTAAGACACGGCCACCCGTGAACCCTGAACGGACCAGCAGCGCGAACGCTGCCTCCGCGACCACGGGCGGAGTGAAGAAGCTGGTATCGCAGATTTCAGCGGCGGCAGCGTAGGCTTCGGGGGAGAGGAGCTCTTCGAGCTGGTCGGCGGCGTCTGCCCACTCTTCCGCCGGAGCAGGGCTCAGCGCGGGCGCGAGCGGCCCCCAGCCTGTCCACGCCGCGAGCGTGGCCCGGTCAGCGTCCGTGAGGTCGGCCCCGTCCGGCAGAGTGTGCAGCAAGGCGAGCGCGGCGAGGCTTGAACGGGCGGCAGCGGGAAGTGACACGAGAGCACCTTTCAGCGGCCGCGCTTTGCGGCCTCACTGGCGCTATAGGACGCGGGCGGCGGCCTAATCCAGGAGCTAACCGCGGCTCTCTCGATACGAGCCGTCGAGGCCTGCGTGCGCGTAGTACGCCCGCGCCGCCGGGTCGTGCTCGAGCCGGTCGGCAATCGCGGCGCGCGGAAACAGCCTCTGAGAAGCCGCTAGAGCGGTGCGGGCGTTGCCGCGGCCGAGCAGATGCACGAGATGCCACCAGGTAGGCATCACCATCGGCATTTCGCGCGCCGCGAATAGCCGGATCGCGTCAGCGGGTCGAACCCAGATCGACTCGACGCTTTCGGTGGCGGCAGGGACGGGGGCATCCGCGGGGCACTCGGCGATAAAGTAGTGCACAAGATAGCGGCGCGGCAGGTCGAGCTGCGCGGGCGTGATCCACTCATGCAGCGGCACGAGCGCGGCAGGGTCGAGCGTGATGCCCTCCTCCTCGTGCAGCTCGCGCACCGCCGTGAGGCGCGGATCGCCCAGGTCCTGCGGTTCTGCACCGCCGCCGGGGAACGCGACCTCGCCCGGCGCGAACGGCATGGTGAGGTGGCGCCGCTGCATCAGCACTTCAAGACCTTTCGGAGAATCGCGCACGAGCACGATGGAAGAGGCGATGCGGAGCGCAGGTGAGGCTTGCGTGTTGGTCAAGGTGATTCCTTTCGACAAGGTGCTGGGGCGTCGTGCCCGAAGCCTTAGTGGCCCGAGCGGCGCCCGTACGGCCGAACGGCGGGTTCTCTGCGTTATAGGACGCGGTCTTCCTCACTCCTCCGTGTGCAACTCGTACAGCGGCCAGATTCCTGCCGGGGGAGCACCATCGCCGAGTACCCAGTCCACGCTGCGGGCGCTGAACCCGTTGGTGCCTCGGCCGCCGCTGCGCGTGACGGTGCGGCGGCGTACGTGATCTACGCGTGTGGCTGCGCGTATGGCCGGGGTGGCGTCATCCCACCACCGGTCGGTGTTCCAGTTGTGCGGTGACGCATGGCCGTGGATCTGGTTGAACGGCGCTGTGCCGATCCGCAACCAGGGTTGATAGAACTCCAGATTCACCTCGGCCCACATCGTGTCGGCCATCAGGTCACGCTCACCCACGAGGGAGCCCGCACGTGACCAGGCGGCCATGTCACGGCCGATGTCGCGGTTGACGATCTGCGCGGCCTCGTGGGCCGAGGTGGGCGCTCCGAGTGAGAGCCAGCGATCAAGGGTGAGGCCCGCGTGAGTGATGAGCGATTCGACGCCGCTGCGGCTGGTCACCGCGTGCGCAAGACACATCTGACGGCTCTCCCACATGCGGCTAAGTTTCAAGCGGGTGTCGAGGCATAGCGAAGCGTCCACCTCCCACGTCTCACGCTTGGGTCCACCCAAGGCAGCGGCCTCATGGTTACCCGCGAGCTGGATGTACTGATCCGGGTTGGCGGCCAAAAGGCGCTCCGCGAGTTCAACGCAGGCGAGGTTGCCTGCACGGAAATGAGCTTTCGTGCAGCGCACGAGGTCGCCGACCTGCAGCAGGGTCACCCCGTCGGGAATGCGGCAGTCAGCGCCGACTCCCACCTGGCGCAAGCAGGCTTCGAAGACGCTGGGGTGACCTCCAACGTCACCGATGAATATGAGGCGGGACATGGTGCTCCTTCTGACTCGTCTGGTTTATGCTTCGCGAAAGCGAGAGGATGCGATCTTCGCTCGTTGTTCCCGATGGTGTCTAAGCTGCCGAGCGCGGTCCTCAATGCGCTTACTCTCTGCGTTCTCGCGGCGGTTTGCTTCAAGATGGGCGGCGTACAGAGCATCGTTCTTATCCATGTAGGCGCACGGTCCAGGGTTTCCCTCAGGTGCTGGCACGTGATCAGGTGCGGCCCAATATGCACTCCCTAGAACGGGGAGTCCGTCGTCGTAGTGCACTTGGTACATGCGTGTGCCGTCACTCAGCACAGGCTGCCAGGCGGTCTCACTGCGACCGTTAATGAGCCGTATGGGCTCTTTGGCGATGAGTTTGGTGAGTGGGCGAAGGTGGTCGGAGTTCATAAGCATTCTTTCTTTGATTCGCGGAGCTGACTACTGGTTCCGAGCCCGATTGCGCCTTTTGACGTAGCGATCTTCCTCCCGCTTTTCGTAGTACTTCTCTACGAAGAAAAGTGAGCAGAAACTGATGACGAAGATAAGAAGAAGCGCAATAGCGATCACCAGTTGTACCATCGGGTGAGAGTCCGACGGGCGTGAGCTCTCATCGGTCATGAAGTAGACGAATCTGCCAAAACCGAACAGTAGTGAGGTTAGGCCGAGCACGGATAACGTGAGGCACCAGGCAAACTTAGATTCCTGATCGCTGGCTTCTTGTCTGTCCAGGTCATTATTTTTGAAGTGCATGGCCTATCGCTTTCTGTGATTGATCCCGGGTGATTAGCGGAAGGTGCGCTGCCCGTATGCTTCGGCGTACTCACGCAGCAGGGCCGCGCCGCCAGCCTGCACCACAGCGTGCTCGGTGAACACGTGGTCCGTGCGCTCGGCCGCCGCTTCGATCTGATCTGCCACCTCACGCAATGCGCGGGCACCGGCCGATCGTGCTGCCTCGGCAACCAGACGCTCGATCCGCACGCGGTGCGGGGAGCTCAGACGCGCGGTGCCGGTGGTGACGCAGCGGCGCCCGGCCGGAGCCTGGCAGCGGGGGCAGGGCACTGAGGTGAGGTTCACGACCGGCTCGCTTCTCGGCGACGGGCACGCGCCCGCTCGCGGTTCTGAGTGCACACGGCGCACGAGCGCGAGCAGTGACTGCGGCGGGCGAAATTCGACGCGCTCTCGTCAAGGCGGCGCACGAGCATGTGGCCGCACCAGCGGCAGTGTTTATCAGCGGGCATGGCGTGCTCCTGTGGGCTTGGTGTTCGGGCTATCTGCTCTATGGGACGCGAGTTAAGAGATCCGGATCAGGCTGCGGATCCTGCGAGCGCCGCGTCCACGTCGTCAGCGTCGAGCGCGGGCCAGTATCCGTCTGCTTCGTACGCCGCAGGTACCCGGTGTCGCTCGAGGGCGCGCACGCGGGCGATCGCCTGTTCAGCGGCGCGCAGCCGGGCGATGAGCGAGCGGATCGCGTCGGGGTGCGCGGCCGCAAGATAGGTGGCGTCGGGGTGCCTGATGCCGACCACGTCTGCGCGGTACACGCGCGGGTCTTCGCGGTCGGTGGCTTCCGGGGCGACTTCGTACACGGCCAGGTCGCGCGCGTTTTCGAGCATCAGGTCGGTGATGAATTGCAGCCGTGGTTCTTGGATCGGCTCGCCCGTAGCGCTATGCGCCCAGTCGCGCACGGTCTCTTCCGGGTCGAGCCCAAAGTCTGCGGCGCACTCACGCACCTCGTCGGCTTGCCGCCCGGTAGTGGCACGGTATTCGTGCCCGATGCTGAGCACCTGGCAGCGGCCCGCTCCGGGGATCCAGGTGGCAAGGTACGGCTCGCCCGTGTCGGTGTTCCCGGCCCAGTGCCACGGACCGCCAGTGGCGGCTTCGGCGGCCACGGTGAGCGCGTCGAGCTGCTCGTCCGAGATGGGTGATGTCGGGTCAGGCATGGTTAGGCTCCTTGGGCGGCGAGGCGTGTAAGCACCCGGCGGGCGTGGGCGAGCTGCTCCCGGGCGGTTTCAATGTCGATGGTGCGCAGCGCGAGGTACTCCTGCGTGAGCGGCCCGTCCTGGTCGAGGAGCCAGCCCCACGCGCAATCTGAAACGGTGGTGATCCGTCGATGCGCTCGCGCGAAGGAGCGGAACGCGATCAGCAGCATGTTGGGCTGGTTATCCCACTCGGGCCGCGGCTCGTACGCGAGCGCTGCTCGGCTGCCCGCGGCCTGATCCGCGTCAGCGAATCGCCTACCGGTGCCGCGCTCCCTCCACGGGGCACGGTCAGTGTTGATCAGAGTGCTGGCGAGCATGAGGCCTCCTTGCGTGTGATGCCGGTGATATTTGCTTTATAGGACGGGACGCGAGGGTGCCGATCGCAGTGCCAGGTCAGGCTGAGCGGAGTCGGGCGGCGCACAGCGCGAGGATGCGGTCGGCGACGTCTGCCGGGAATGTTGCCCCAACCGCGCACCAGACGCACGTTGGATCCGTGCGCTTCCTGCTTGTATACGCAGAATCGCAGGTGCACGCCCCGACCGAGGCGAGCACCTCCTGCTCGACCGCTTCGATTAGCTCAGCCCGGGTCGGGACGGCCTGGTCGGCGGCGATGATGAACCCTTCGATATGCCCGCGGCGATGTGCTCCGGCGCCGCCCGAAGCACTGCGCTCAGCGGCGGCGCGCAGCTCACCCACCCTGTTCGCGTTCTGCTTGAATCTGGGCAAGAGCAGCTTCGGCTTGCTCGGCTCGCAGCGCGGCCCGCACTTTCAGGCCGCGCTGCTCGTCGGCTTCTTGCTGCAGCACCGCGGCGATCGAGTCCTGCTTGTGCCATTTGCATGAGCCGCCGAGCGGGAACGTGGTGTCGTGCGTCTCGCACTGCCCGAAGTCGAACGGCGGTGTGTGCGTCATTTTGCAAGGGTCTGGCCGGTCGTCGGGACCGGCGGCGCGCAGCATAGCGCGGGCCTTGTCTAAGTGCGTTTCCCGTGCCCAGTCGGGAAGATCGTCGAAGCTGAGCCGCACAGGCTTACCGAACATCTCGGATACCTGCGCATCGAAATCCCAGCCGGCCCGGGCGGCGCGGTCGACCTGTTCGCTGGTCGGGAATTGGTCGTCTTGGCTCATGGTGTTCTTGCCTTTCGTTACGGAGATGTATGCGAGGCGCCCAGTCGCTGCAGCACCTCGGCGGCGACTGGGTCGGTTTCCGCGGCGTCGGCCGCCCATGCGCGCACGTCGTCCCCGGCGATCGCTTCTTCGCCGTAGATGGAGGCTCGGGCGCGATCCGTGGCCTCGGTGCACGGCGTGAGATGTGCACGCCAGGTGAACACGTCTCCGCCGTCGAACGTGGTGCCGCGGTCGTACCGCTCGCCGGGTTCGATCGTTTGCCGGCACACTTCGCTCGTGTGCGGGATGCGCGCGACGGGCTCAGCGCTGATGGTGTGCATCGGGCTCTTCTTCCGTGGGAACAGCCTGCACGAGACGCCAGAGCGGCACCGCCTGGTCAGCGTACGCGCAGTGATCCTCGCAGACGGTGCAGGCCACGCCGCGGCGAGTGTCCAGGCAGATGATCTCCCCGTCCCAGCCGGTGTCGTGGGTGCCGTCCGAGAACTGCGGGTCGTCCTCGTACGGGTCGAATGATTCACCCGCAGGAGGAGTGCCGCGTTCATGCCCGAGCGCGCGGCAGGCGTCGCTGAACGCGAAATCGGCGAAGAAACCGTCCGCGTCGTGGTGCGCGCGGCGCTCGTGATCGTAGACGGTGATCTCCCGAAACAGGTCCTCCAAGATTTCCTGCTCGTCAAGCCCGTTCGGGTTCCAGTCTCGGGCGTGCGCCCCTACAGGCGCAGGGTCAAACATGTAACTCACGATGCTGCTCCTTCTTTCACGCCCGCGTCGCCGATGATGCGCAATGGGCCCCATTTCTTCTGCACGTGCTCGAACGAGAACGGTGCGGTCTCTTTCGTGTGCATGAGCCCGTCTGGGCCGAACACCCACACATCGCCGTGTTTGTCGCGGAATTGCAACAGCCCGTACTCGTCTCGCGTCGCGCCGTGCTGCGCGTCTCGGATGACGCACCACTGGCAGACGCGCGTGCGCGTGAACGCGGGCACCCCGTGACAGGTAACCAGCTCGTCGCTCGAAAAATGAGTAGTCACCCGCGTGATGTCGCCCGGGCTGATCAGGTTCGGATGAAAGAACTCCGCCTCACATGTGCCGCCGTAGCGGGCGCGCACGTATTTAGTGCTCGGCATCGTTCTTCCCCTTGGCAAGCACGCGAATCTCGACCTCGGCCGGCCCGATCCGCTCGTCCTGGTCGAGCTTGATCGTGACATACGTGCCAGCGGCCATCGGCGACTGATCGTGCTCGGGACACTCACAGTCTTCAAGCCCGCAGTCGAAGCCACTTTCGCCGTCCTCGAATGAAGCAGTGACGATTCGGCCGCGCCATGTCTCGCCTCCAGTCGTTGACGGGTCGGGCAGGTCAGAAATGTCTACAATGCTCGACGGCTCGTGGCCGCATAGGGAGCAGAAATTCTCTCTCTTTTCGCTCACCGAATCTGTGTACTTGACCATGTTGTGCTGACAGGTGCTCGACGAAAGCGCCGGAGAGTTAGTCCAGGGGGCGGGATCGTTTTGTCCTGCCTGATAACCGTCACGGAACGCTTGCTTACTGTCTCCAGCGATTTCTTCTCGCCACTGATTCCAGCCATTGCGTAGCCTCTGCTCAGACGCGCAGCAGCAAAGCGAGTCGCCGGGGCATTTGGGGTGCTGGCAGCAATGATCGTATGCTTCCGCCTGTGGCGTGGAACCCGCAGCAGCTGCAGCGGCTACGAAGGCGGCGCGAGCCCTCCCGCGATTGGTTGCCGCGTGCTCCGCAACAAATGCGCCTCCGTGGCCCCAGATTCTCTTTGACTCAGCCACCATCATTCGTGAGCACTCGCGCTCGTAATCACTGATAGCTTGTGCCGCCGCTTCTACCTGTGCGTCCGTGAGCTGTCCAGCATTGTTTACAGGCTGCTCACCCGGTTCACGCAGACGGCCAGCAGCAGACAACGCGGCGACCACATCCTTCCCGCTGTCCGCATCGTGGAGATTCGGCAAGCGTGTCGGGCCTTCCAGCTCCTCGTCCTTCCAGTAGCCGGTAATCGCATTCGCTGCGATCTTCTCGTTTGTTCGGTTGTCAGTCACGATCTCGTTCGAGTGCCACAACTTACCCTCTCTTGGCTCGGCAGCTGGCTCTTCGGTGGTCATCGGATCATCAGACATTGTCTTGCTCCTTGTTTTCTTCGGTTGCACGGTCGAGTCGCCTTGGCGACTCACTTCCCGCCCTGAGCCATGTGCTCGGCGGCCTCCCACAGCGCTCGCGCCGCCGCGCGCCCGGGTGACTGTGCCTGGCGCTGCAGCGCGAGGAGACGGGCGCAGCGGGCCGAGCATTCTTGGCGGCGCCGGTAGGCGTAGTTCGACTCAGCCTTGCGGCGGGAGAACGCACGACCGCACTGCTGGCACCTCACAAGGACCGCCCTTCACTGAGGATCGCCGCCGCCAGCGCGGTCGCGTGGCGGATTTCCGGACCGCTGTCTCCCACGAGTCCGGACGCGAGCAGTCTGCGGGCCTGCTGCAAAATGTCGAGGATGGGGCCGACAGCGCCTGCAAGTGCGGCGACGAGCTCAGCGTTAGCGGCCGCGGTGCGCACGTCGAACGTGTCGAGTGCGGTGACATCCAGGTCGACGATGACGTCGGTGGTGTGGTACACGCCGGGACTGTCCACCCAGCGACTGCCGCCGACCCTGATCTCGTCAGGCAGATCGTCTGCGGTTTCGATGACGTGAGGTTCGTCACCGTCGAAGCGTGCGATCCAGGGACCTGGGGTGGCGTCTCGCTGCAGCTTTTCGAGTCGCTCGATCGCGTGCTGGATAGTCTGGGCGGCGCTCATGATTTTTACTCCGTTCTGGGGCGGCTATGTGAGTGCCCTATAGGACGCGGCGTTCGGGTCGGTGTTCGGAACGACCATGCTGTCTGTGGGGCGGACCCCGTGCGCGATGAAGTGGACGGCCGCGTCGGTCTGTTCCTCGGTCAGCCCGATGCAGTGGTCCGGGCTGATTAGCAGGAACCGAGTATCCGCGGCGAGCTCGGCTGGCAGTTCGCCTGTGCGCAGGCAGTCGGACAGATCATCGTCGAGCGCTACGAGTCGGCGGTGAACATTGCGAGGGTCTCGGAGCCACTGGGCGATCACCTGCACTTTCCACCACACGTGACTCTGACGGTCCGTCGGTGTGAGCGCGGTGTCGGGCCAGACTAGGGCGTTCGGGAAGAGCTCCCTCACAGTGCGCTCGCGGGCGTCCACGAGGCGGGCGCTGAACCAGTGCGGCTGCACATCTGACCGACCGTGGGCCCAGCGCATCAAGTCGAGCACGTGCCGGGGGATCTCCTCGCCGGTTCCGTGAAGCTTCAGGTACGGCACCTTCTGGCGCGAGATGCCCGGCACCTCGCCCAGGAAGTTCGGCACAATCGTCCCGTCGATGTCGAACAGCAGATCAGCGGACGGCAGCATGCTGCTCCTCTGCGACGATCTGCCGCTGCGGCTGCCACGGGTACCGCAGCCGCCGCTCGATGAATACTGGCTCCGGGGCGTGCTCGGCGGTCAGCTCGGCGAGGGCAGTCAGCGCGCGCTGCTCGGTGACGTGCGGACCGGTGCAGGCTTCCGACGTGCGCGCCCGGTACACGTACTCCTGCGCCGGGTCGGTGTACGTGGAGCGCGCGATACGCGCCGAGCGGTTTTGCAGCCAGCGGTCAGCGTGCTCCTGCCCGTACCGGCGGAGCTGGTAGTTGTGCAGCTTGCAGAGGTGCGCGCAGAACTTCTGGTGCGGATCGGTGGGCCGGTACTGCTTGCCGCAGTTCACGCACGCGCGCTCCGCGATCGGCGCATCAGCCTCCCCGCTCACCCAGCGGTGCTCGGCGTTCGGATCATCAGCGCCGACGACGAGCGCGGGGCCGAAGACTGCCTGCACTGGGTGGCTGTGCTGGTCGAACACCGTGTGCTCACCGGTTAGCTCCGGGTCTGAGTTGGCGGATGGTGCTGGGCTCATTTTCTGCTCCTGGATTTCGGGTGGGTTGGGGTTATGTATGCGCGGCTTGTGTTTTGCTGTTTCAGCTAGCTGCTTCGCGCACGAGCGCCGATGCGTGTCAGCCCAGGACTGGTGCGCTTGGCAGTGCCAGCGAAAGCCTTCTATCGCTACGTACTCGCAGGGGCGCGCAATGTTGTCATCACATTGCTGGTTCCCGAAATGATCTCGCAGCACCTGGCTGGTCATCCTCGCGCGGCGCGTCACCACGGTGATGCCGCACCTGGGGCAGGGCACGTGATACTCGACCTCCCTTAGGCGCAGCGCGCGTTTGAGTCGCACCAGTCTCGGCAGGCGTCGGCCGGTCGCAAATGACACCGGCTCTAGTGGCGGCGCGGGCACGTTCGCTACCACGGCTGCGCCCAATCGGAGAGGCCGATGCGCGACATGCTGATGCTGCCGGTGATGTCGATGGAGCCTTCACTGAGGAGCAGCTCGCGCGCCGCGCCGCCGGTGTCGATCGCCCCCGCGCCTGCTTGATGCGCGCTGAGGCTGAATCGCCGCTCACCCTCGGGCCAGTGTGCGTCGAGGGTGGTCAGAATCTGTCTCAGTAGGCCGGCGCTCACATCTGATGTCTGCTCGTCGACCGTGACGGAGACGAGCAGGTAGCTCGACAGCCCTGACTTCGCTTGTGACACGCGCGCACCCACCACCGGGTCGCCTATGCCGATCAGCGCCTGCTGGAGGGTGCTTATCGCAGGCTCGCTCACTTGGTGCTGGCCAAGGGGAAGAGGCGGGATTTTGATCCCCCTGCTAGGCAGCACTCCGCAAGCCGATAGTGACAGGGTGAGCGCCGCCACCGTGAGCGCGCATGCAACGGATATAAAGACGCGCGCACTGACCTTGAGTCGCGGCCGCACGCCACGTCGCTCAGCCATGGCGCTGCCCCTCGATTCGATCCAGCACAAAGCGAGCGAGGTACTTCGACTTCAGATCAGGCGCGCCGCACGCATGAGACTGCTGGCTCTTCTCGTCGCTCAGGTGCCAGGCGGCTTCGCCTTCGCGCAGGATCGCAGCGAGCTGGTCCGCGGCGGGGCGGTGCGCGCAACGACAGTTCGCCTCATGCCAGCAATCGCTGGCTTCGACCGCGCCAGACTCGTCCTGAGCCTGGTGGGCGTCCACTGCCGGGTGCAGCGCGTTCAAAGGGCGAGCGGCCCCCGGTGCCGGCCGCGCGAAGATGCGAGGGTGACTTGCAGGATCATCGCCGCTCGTCGCTGCGCCGCTTGCGGTTGCCATGGGTGCCGGGGCGGCAACTGCAGCAGCCACGAGAGCGGCACCGGCGGCGGTTCGGAACTTTTCTTGCTCGAACTCATGCAGATTACGCCAGCCGCTCGCGCTCCGTGCCGGTGTCTCCTGGGCAAGAGCCATTGCCGCCGCCTCCACCTGTGCGTCGGTCGGGCTGATCTCTTGGTTGTCGGTCATCGTTCTCTCCATTTCGTTCCGCAGCTGCACGCGACTCGCACAGCTTCTTGTTGGTGCCCCGTATCTTCGTCTTCGATCAGGTACGGGGTGCTGATGATGGTGTGCCGCTTGAGGCGGTGCCAGAGCTTCATGCGCAGCACCAGTACCCGCAGGCCGAACTGATGCAGCGGACGCCGCCACCGATGCCGGACGCTTCCGGATTGATGGCGCATCGCGGGCATGCGTTGCCGGTGAGCGTGTAGGTGACACCGGCCACGCGGACCGTTTCGCCCGGAAACCACCCGCGTGCGAGAACCCGACGCCCCAGCAGGGCGCCGAGCAAGTGTTGAGCGGCGCGGGCAGCGCGCTGATGCTCTGAGTCGTACACCTCGTCTGCGCTCATGATCTGCGAGACGCCAGCGCTCACCCAGTGCGGCGTTAGTCCGTGGGGGAGCTGCACCTTATGGTCGGAGCAGAAGCGATTCACAACCTCTGAGAAGGGCTTGGCCGCTCCGCGAGAATGATCCAGCTCACGACCCAGGGCTTGGGCGAGAACGTTGAGATCCACCGTGCGCACCTGATCTCGCGGCAGCAGTGATTTTGCGCGGCCGGCCTGCTGAAAGCCGCGGTCATCAGTGAGCGGCTCAACAATCGCGGTCATGCGCCCTCACCACCGTCCACTGGTCGCCACGGCTGGTGGAGCTTCACGGCCAGCACGATCCGGTCGGGCTGGCCGTTCGGGCTGTCCCGCTCGGCCGCGCGCAGCTCCTGGACTTGTGCTTCAGCGTGCTCGCGCATCACCGTCTCCGGTGCGAGAGGTTCGATCGCTCCGTTGTCGTGATGCCAGCATGCTGCGTACCACTTCGTGCCCGTGGGCGCTGGGGCGGGTGTTGGCGCATGAGCCCCAGTGCCGTCGAGCGCGGCGAGGTAGTCCGCCGACGTCGGCGTGCGGATCAGGTCGGCGATGTCGGTGATCGGCACCATTTCATTGTGCTGCTCGACTGAACGGTGCCGGGCAGTCAGGTCCCGCACTCGTGCGAGACCGGTGCGCGCAGCGTCACGCTCAGCCTCGGCGGCCGGTCCGGGATCGGCCATCAGTGCGGCGCGAGCAAGGGCGAGATACTCGCTCACATAGGGCGCACCCACCTTTTGTGCGTCCCAATTGACGGCGCCGTCAGCGTCAATACTGTCGGCGATATAGATCGCGCGGGCCACGGCGCGTACGCGGGTCGGTGCAGGTTCTGGGCCCGCAGGTATCTGCAGCATGATTCTTTTGCCTTTCCCTTTCGGCCGCGTCCCGTAGCGGCTTCTCGTACTCCGCTATGGGACGCGGCGGCAGGGTGACGCTAGAGAGCCCCGGCGGCGCGGTCGGCCGCGAGGGATCGAGCCGTCTCAGTTCCGCTCTGGGTCCTATATTGATCCAGCTTGTGTGCGCACAGTGCTCGGACGAGCGCACGCCGCTGTGAGCGCGAAATCGGCTCTGTGCCCTGAGGAACGGCAGTCCGGACAGCGGAGGCAGTAGAGCCAGTATCATCCCGGGCAATAAAGGCCTTTGCCTGCCTGGGTTCCATCGTGACCGCTGCAGCAACCGTCGCCGCCATGGCGATCGTGATCGCCTGGACGTATCTCAGGAGAACAAAGTCAGGGGCCGCCTCTGTCATGGCCAGAAAGATCGAGATGGATGACACTACGCCCGAGAGCATGGCGACGACAGCGATAAAGAGGCGCACGCGCAGCGAGATCGTTTTAACTGCTACATATCGCCCTACCCGACCGTCAGAACCCTGCTGCGAAGCACTGACACTGCCCCAGCTCTCGCGCCGTTTGAAAATATCGGGACGGGCTTCAATCTGCGCCGCGCTTTCGGCCGGTCCAGGATCAGCCTTCAGCGCGGCGGCCATGGCATAATCCAAGGCGTGCTGGTGGGCGGCGTCCTTAGAATCGAAATCTTCGTCGCAGGTGCTGCACCATCGCCGATCGCCATGCGCGGCGGAAAAGATCGGCAGATGATCCTTGAGCGTAGCGCGCGCTGCTTCGGCGCGAGGGTCCTGATTCGCCGAGTCGTCGCCCTCGTTGGCAAGCGAAGCGCCGCGAGTGAAACCAGCCGCGAGGATGGCGTCACCCAGCATCCACGGATCTACGTCGCCGCGGTCACGCTCTTGATTGAAGTTGTCACGGATCAGCTGCCCGAGCTCCTGACGTTCAATGTCCAGGGCTTCCTGCTTGGTCGATTCCTTGTTCACAGCGTCTCCTTCGTGTCATTGTTCGTTGAGCGACTGAAGCCCGGCCCTTCAGGGCCGAGTGATTGACCGTAGCTTGAGAGATGAACCTGCCCCGGTAGGGCATCGTTGACGATGCGCAGGGTTGTACGCTCGGTGCTCACGCCGCTCGACCTCGCTCGCGGGACAGGGGCTCTGCTTTGGCGAGCAGCGCTGCTTCTTGAAGCCAAGCCTTCTCATAAGCTGCGGCAGCGTCGCGGGCGTCGGCGTAGGCGGGATAGCAGGCGCCGCTGTCGCTGATGTCATGGTCGGCGCTGTCTCGCTCCACCCAGTAGAAGCCGTTTGGGCATTCGATGATTGCGTACTTCGCGCCGCCGGGGGAGACCCACTCGCCCGTTTCGCGGCCCTGGCCAGTGATCGTGGGGAACTCAGCGGCGAGCATCTGGTCGGCGTCCGACTGGGCGCAGGGCCGGTCCGGCGCCCCGGCGGTGTCCACCTGGTATGGGGCAGGTGCTGCGTTGTGAATAGGCATCTTGCCGTCCTCCTCGGGTCAGCCCCGGCACAGGACGTGCGGGGGTGGTATCTCCCCTATAGGACGCGCTGCGGTATTCGCGCGGCGCGTCCTATAGGGGAGGGGAACCCAACCTGACGGCGCGAGGAGCCATTCATGAAGCAGCAGACATACACCGAGACCATCGCCTTGATCAACGACGCCACCCCCTCCGTCCGCGGCACGCTGGACGACAACCGCTGGGAGCGCCTGCTCCTCGACCAGGGCAAAGAAATGATCCGCCGCCTGAAGGAAAACGACCCGCTCGACGTGCGGCTCGGAATCGGGCGTGGCATCGCCGTGTTCTCGCTGTACGAGGTCGTGCTGTCCACGTTCCGGGAGAACGGCCGAGACACGTCGCTCGTCACCGCCGCGGTGTAGCGGAACATTCGGCCGATGGTCGATAAGCTAAAAGCTCCCCAGAAGATGCCTCTCAGACGATCGGTTGGTCTGGCATCTCCCGGGGAGCTTTCTTTATGTGCGTGCGTGCACGGCGCTCATGCTTGCGCCTCCGCCCTCAGCTGGGACACCTCCGTGCGGAGGGCTTCAACCTCTTCGCGTAGCAGTCTCTTCTCGCGCTGATCGCGAGTTTCGACGTAGCGGGCGTGAACGTTCTTGAACACAAGGGCTGCTTCCCGACGTTCCTCGGGAGTCATGTGCGCTTTTCGGCATTGGGCGCAGTTCGTGGCGGTGCGAGTGAATGCCGTTAAAGTGAGCTTCGCTGCTTTGTTTCCTGAGGTACCGCCCCATATGAACGTCGATCGGAGCTCGTAGTACGGATCATCCGGATCCCCGTACCTCGCCTGCATACCCGCGACAATGCCGCGCCGAATCGCGGCAGCGTATTTCGCTTTCACACCGCCACCGGAGCCTTAATAGCTGGGTGCGACTCGTAGCCGATCAGCTCGTAGTCGTCGTACTCGTATCCGTCGATCGAGTCGCGCTCACGGATCCGCATCGTGGGATAGGGGAGCGGATCGCGGCTCAGCTGCTCTTCCACCTGCTCAATGTGGTTGTCGTAAATATGGCAGTCCCCGCCGGTCCATATGAACTCGCCAGGCGTGAGGCCGGTCTGCTGAGCGACCATCATCGTGAGGAGGGCGTACGAGGCTAAATTGAACGGAACTCCAAGAAACATATCGGCCGAGCGCTGGTACAGCTGACAGGACAGTTTGCCGTCCGCGACGTAGAACTGGAAGAACGCATGGCAAGGCATGAGCGCCATCTTGTCGAGCTCGGCCACGTTCCAGGCGGACACGATGATGCGGCGCGAGTCAGGGTTCGATTTCAGCTGCTCAATCACCTGCGCGATCTGGTCGATGTGCGCACCATCGGGGGCCGGCCATGAGCGCCACTGGGCACCGTAGACCGGACCGAGCTCGCCGCGCTCGTCTGCCCAGGCATCCCAAATTGTGACCCCGTGCTCGCGCAGGTACGCCACGTTCGTGTCGCCTTTCAGAAACCACAGCAGCTCGTGAATGATCGACTTGAGATGCACCTTCTTCGTCGTGATGAGCGGGAACGACTCACTCAGGTCGAAGCGCATCTGGGCGCCAAAGATAGAGCGCGTACCGGTGCCGGTGCGGTCGCTTTTCGGGGTGCCCTCAGTGAGCACGCGCCGGAGCAGGTCTTCGTACGGGGTTGGGATGGCTTGCGGTGTGGCCTTCTCGTTTTGGAAGTGCCGCTCCAAGTCCGGCAGCGCAGCCACGATCGCGTCGCGCGCAGCGCGGTAATTACGGACAGCTTCCGCGTCAGACGCTGCCCCCGGCTTTACGGCGGCGAGCACGGCAGCCTTGATAGCAGGGTTGGACTGGACGATCTGTTCTGGGGACTGCTGAGGCATCGGTGTTCTCCTTAGGTTGATGTGCTGCGAGGTGGTCAGGCTGCGCGAAGTGATGATCGGTGAGTAGCGGAGCGCGATGTGCTTCGGTTTCAACAGCGCCAGAGACCGCGCACCGCTGCCACCACCCGGTCAAGCAGCGACGGCGCTCGCCGCAGAATGGCTTGAGGGTGCTTCGTGATGGCGGCGGTGAGACGCTGACGCTGACGCAATAGGAGTTCTCCTCGGCCTGGTTCAGACCGGAGACGGAGCTGTTGTATCGTCTCGCTGCGCTCGAGCATGCTGGCTATCAGCGGGTCGGAGACTGCCGTGGTGAGCGACCAGGTGCGCTCGCGTGTGAGCAGAGCGAAAGCGAGCATGAACAATCCAGCGGCAATCAGCGCCATGATGAATGCGACAGATGGCGCAACGTTGATCAGCGGGATATTGTCACCCCACCAGGCTGCGAATCCGAAGGCGATGACGATCGCTCCCACTACTCCGAGTGGCGCTGAGGGCAGCTTTTCTCTCACGGTGAATGCAACCTGGTCTCCATCGAGGCATGCTTCTATGTTGTAGCCGCGCAGATGCTTGGTGAGCTCGACCGCCTGCGCATGTAGCGTCTTGGAGTGGGCTTGCTCTTTCCGGCGCTTCTTTCGCTGCGCAGCTATCCGGCGGAGCCTCTGTGTGTTCACGAGCCCACCTCTGTCACCTCGGGAATGTACAGTGCGCGGATGCGGGCGTGCGTCTGCCCGTAGCGGGAGCTGAGATGGATCAGGTACCCGCTCGCTGCGAGGTACTCCCCGTCGTCCCGGTCGGTGGGGTCGAGGTGGGACCACTTGTCTCCCCACTTCTGGAACACCTCGTACCTGGGCTCGTCCCAGCCCTCAGGGCTGGCGTTGACGCCGACGAGCGAGTCGTCCGGCAGCGCGTCAAGCTCTGCTTCGCTCCACACCCGCTCGGTGGGGATCGCGTCGATAGCGGCGCGGGCCTCGCGTAGCAGCGCGCCGTCGGCGGTGCCATCCAGCTCGGCTTGCGCGAGACGTTCAGACAGGGTGGTGGTCATGCTTGCTCCAGTCGTTCAAATCGTTCAGCGAGGTCCCGCAGATAAGCGCGGGCGTCGGCGACCTGGGGGATGGCACCGATCCGGAAGTCGGTTCCGTGCTCGCTCAGCACCCACGAGCGCACGAGGTCGTCAAGCGTTTTCGTGGTGAGGGGCGCAGTGAGCTTCCCGTGGATGTTGCGCGTGATCGCCGGGCGCGGGCCGAGCTTCCGGGCAGCGTCGATCGTCTCCGGCGGAAGTTCCAGCAGGTCGGCGGCCGCGGTGATGCTCGTGCCGCGGTACTTCCGAAACGGTGTGCGATTGAACATCGAGATGCCAGCGAACACCAGCACCGGGTCTGTGATCAGGCGTGCCGCCAGCTCGTCCGCCTGCGCCGCGTCAAGGTCGCAGCCCTCGTGCGAGAACGTCGCGGCAATGTTCAGCGATGCCACCCCGGACTGCATGGTCGGGCTGTCCGCGATCCACGGGCCGGCATGACGCAGCGCGGAGAGGCGGCGGTTCAGGGACCGCTGCTCGAGCGAGAGGGGCAAGGTGGCGTTGCTCATTCCTGCATTCCCTCGTACACGTCTTTGCATCCCGGGCAGACGGGGAATTTCTGCGGGTCGCGGTTCGGCGCCCACAGCTTTCCGCACAGCGCGCGCACCGGCTGGCCGGTCATCGCCGACTCCATGATCTTGTCCTTCGGCACGTAGTGCGAGAAGCGTTCCTGGTCACCGTCCACGATGAACGTCTCTTCGGTGGTTTCCTCGGTGCGCTCAAGCAGCGCGGTGCCGCCGGGGCCGGGGCCGTCGTCGAGCTCGATCTCAGCGTGGGGGAGAGAATGCTGTGTCATGGTGATGCTCCTTAAAACGGGGGCGCGGCGTGGGCTTCACCAGCGCTATAGAACGCGCCGGTGAGATTCTCGGAACCCGCGCTACTGACGGCGGAGCCTGGGGCTTCTTCGACCACGGCGGGGCTCGGACGGTGGCGCAGCGGCCAGCCGCGCTCCACAACGGCGGCCGGGTCAGTGCGGCGGAAGAACGCTTCGAGGCTCGCGGCCTGATCCTCATGGAGCTCAGGCTGCAGCTCGCTGAGTCGTTCAAGCGACAGGCCTGAGACGGCGGGGCTCAACGCGAACATGAGCTGCCCGGCGGCGACCGCGTCGGCGGTAGCGTCGTGCGCGTCCTCTAGGGTGACGCCGTACACCGCGCATACCGCGCCGAGCGTGCGCCTGCCTTTCCGGTACTTGTTGACCGCTTTGTCGAGCACGAACGGGTCGAGAATATGCGACGGCAGCGTGAACGGAACGCCGTGCGTTTCGGCGACGTGGCGCAGTACGGTGAAATCGAACGCGGCGTTGAAAGCGACGACCGGGAGTCCCGGGACTGTGAGCGCGGCGATCATCTCCGCGGCCGCGGTCGCTGGGTCCATGCCGTGCGCGGCGGCGTGCTCGTTCGAGACACCATGCACTGCGGCGGCTTCATCCGCGATCGGCACGCCCGGGTTGATCAGCCAGGTGCGGGCTTCTTCGATTATGTGACCGTCTCGCAGGCGGGCGACCGCCGCGGTGACGATGTGCGCCGTGGACGGGTCTTTGTCGGTGGTTTCGGTGTCGAACACGATCAGGTCGTGCGCCCAGGCGGCGGGAGTGTTGTCCAAGAGAATCGTTTTCCTTTGCGGTATTGAGTGCGATAAGCGGGCGCGGCTACGCGGCCTGCGGGGGAGCGTCCAGCAGTTCAGCGAAGCGAGGACCGATCTGAACAGTGTGGGTGCCCTGGTCGATCACGACGATGCGTTGCAAGGCAAGCTGCATCACCGTCGCGCGCTGCACCGCGGAACACCATTCTCGGTCGGTGCCGATCCAGTCTTCGTCCGGCTCTGACACGAGTTCCAGGTACGACGCGGGCAGCTGCTGGCCGAGCTCGCGCACCGTCGGGTCGCGGCCCTCGGTGCGCTGCACGCGGGAGATGTACTCAGCGACATGCACGCTGATGTCGTACTGGCGGGGGGCGTACGACAGCTCGTTCTTGACGAGATTCTCTACACACAGGCCGAGCCTTCCGCGAGAGATCATGAGCTGCACCGGAGATGGAATGTGATCCGTGACAGTGTCCACGCCGAGCTTGCGCAGCTTCGTGAGGCGGCCGAGATGCCAGCCGCCTGACTCTGTGCAACGGTATGGATGCCGCCGCTCAGTGGCACCGAAAGTAGCGTCAAATCGGCGGGCGTTCTTCCGGGTCTGGTGAATAATTTTCCCGCACACGCACAGCGTCAGATGCTGCTTGCGGTCGGGGTACGTTTTAGCCATGCGCGGCCTCCTCGGCTCGGGTGTTACCTGAGCTATAGGACGCGGCGCGCACATGACAACGCCGCCGCTCCTGGGCACATGACCTGAGAGCGGCGGCGGAGAAGTGAACCAAGCAGGCGCAGAGCTAGAACGGGGTGATGTCCGGGCCGCCGCGCTCGTCCGGCTCCTGGCGCGACATGCGCGTGTCCGGGAGAACGTAGTCGAGGTCGGCGAGGGTAATTTCCGCCGCGGCCTTGCCTGGCTCGCTGACCAGAGCGAAGCCGCGTCGGAGGGCCTGGCTCAGCGCCTGCGCGGCGGAGCTATCCCAGGTCGGAGCGGCCGCCGCTTGATCTTCGAACAGGGCGAGCGCGGTGAGCGCCTGCGCAGCAGAAAGGTCCGGGCGGTGGACGTGCTCGTGCATCGCGTACGCCGATGCTTCTTCCAGCAGAGCGAAATAGGTGAGCACGTCGTCAATGTCGAACGAGCGGCCCGTGCCGGTGACACGGCGCGTGTGCCCGAACGCGTCAGCGCGGGCGTGCAGCAGCATCTGACCTGCCGCGGTAGCGGTGGCGCGGGTGAGGACGCGCAGCCCCCGCGCTTCCGGGTCAGTCCAGAAGATCGACGCGGGCGGGCAGGTGCGCGTCGCGGTGTGCAGCAGCGTGTCCACGAGCGAGGCGGGAAGCTCTTGATGGGTCGGGGCAGGGGCGGACATCAGCATTTCCATCACTTACGCTCGCCGCCGATAAAGCCCAGGTCGCGCAGCACGCGCAGCTGCGAGATGGACGCATGCACGTCGGCTAGGGCGCGGTGGCTGCCTGACTTTTCCGCGAGCGACGCCACAGCGATGTCCGGGGCCCAGCGCTGGGCGAGCTCGAAGATCGACGACACATCCACGTTGCGGTATGACAGCACCTCGTCGTTCAAAGTCGGCATGAAGCGGTGCAGGAACGCGCGATCAAGGGTGAGGGAGTTCCCCGCGACCGGCAGCGACACGTCAGCCGCATGGGCACGTATATCGGCGATGATTTCCTGCTCCACCTGCGCCAGGCCGCGGCCCGACCAGACTTCGTGCAGCAGGTGGTTGCGTTCGTGCATGTCGCGCACGACTTCGGGCATGAGGCGGGAAGCTTGGAACGGGTCCTGCCGGATGACGTAGCTGCGCTCGCTGAGAATGTTCAAGTCAGCGTCGGTGATGGCGTACGCCACTTCGAGCAGCAGGTGGCCTTCGTCTGGATGCAGGCCGGTGGTTTCAGTGTCCAGCCAGCACAAGGGGGCGGGGGTATTCATGGTGGCTCCTTCGCGCGGACCGTCCGCGCTTCTGCCTGCCCTATAGGACGTGCCGCCTCTGAAGTCTCACGCGCCGTTCATGCTGCTGAACTCGAGCGCCCCAGCTTCGTTCAAGGCGTCGATCGCCCAGTCGGTGAGCTCCTCGCATACGTCTTCTGCGAGCACGTCTTCGGCGGGTTCCTCATCGACCGCCACCTTGATCCGTTCGTACCAGTCAACGGCCGGGCCGTACAGGTATGAATCAGTACCGGGCTCTGCCCGCTCGGGGCGCACTTCCGCCGCCAGTCCTGACGCCGCGCGTGTATGAGGGTCGCCCGCCGCCTGCTCTGTACGGGCGTCCGCCCAGAACGCCGCCTCCGTCACGTCGTCCGCGGCTTCCCGCTTCTCCTGCTCGGAAACTGGGGCAGGGGCGGTGCCGCGGCGTTGACGCATCGCGTGCTCTTCGTCCGCGGTCGGCGGCCATACTTCCGCGTCGATTTCGCGCCCATCTGCCAGCTCCACCAGTACGCGGCCACCGAGGCGCGGGTGCTTCTCCACGCGCGCCGACACGACCTCGCCGAGCTCCTCCGGGAAACCATCCAAGTCCACTTCAATGCCCATGCCGCGAATCTACCGGCACGCACGCCGCGCACACGGGAGCCGCGCCGGGGCCGGTCTCACACAGAGACATGGAACCCACCACCGACCTCCACGCCCGCGTCCGTGTCGAAGCAGCAATCGCCGTGAAGCACATGGGCATCACCGCGTACGCGCAGCTCCTCGGGGTCACTGTCCCCGCCCTCAAGCAGCTGCAGCGCGAAGCCGGGCGCACGCAAGCAGTGGCGTGGGCGAAACTCTCCACCCCGGTGCTGCGCGCCCTGTTCGACGCGTTCATCACGGGCGGCGAAGTCGCCTCCAGGTTCTGTTCCCGGCACGGCTACTCGGTCAGCGGCTTCAGTGCGGCGATGAAAGAGCAGTGGCCGGAAGAATGGGCCATGGCCGTCGAAGATAAACAGCCCACCGCCGCGAACCGGTACCGCATCGGCCGCGCCCTCGAACAGCGGGTCAAGCTACACCTGACCGAAGCCGGATACTTCGTCGTCCGCTCCGCCGGGTCGCACAGCGCCGCCGACCTGGTCGCCCTCAAAGACGGCACCATCTGGCTCGTGCAGTGCAAGCGCGCAGGAGCCCTCCCTCCCAGCGAATGGAACGCGCTCATCACCGCCGCCGAGCAGGCCGGCGGGCACGCCATCATGGTCGAGAACCCGCACTCAGGCACCGTCAACTGGTGGAAACTCACGAGCCGCAAAACCGGCCGCGGCACCGGCACGAAAGAGCAAGTCCCCGCCCCGGTGAAGCTCACCCCGGCCGACATGTTCACGCTCAAGGGTGCATGACGCGCGGCGCCCGGGCAGGTGCTCGTGTCGCGCAGAAGTCGATGATGACGGTTTGAATCGCGCATGTGCGAGTCAAGGCCAGGCCCTGTCGCGCGCATGGGTACGCTGAGACGTGTTGAGCTTGCACTTCCATCGGAGTGCTGACTCAAGGCGTGCGACCCCCGCGCGCTGGCTCGCACGCTTAGAGAGGTTCCTCACCCATGCGTACCCGTTCACTCTTTCCCCTCGTAGGGCTCGGCATCGCCGCCCTCGCTTTGACCAGCTGTGCCGCCCTGGGTGGCTCTTCTCCGGAGCGTGTCGCGCAGGAATACCTCGACGCGATGGCGGCAGGAGACATGGACACCGTGCTTGAGTTTGCAGTAGATCCTGAGACACACACTAGGGCTGACACTTCCTACGACATCTTCACGGCCGCTCCCGAGCAGGTCACTGGAAGCCTAACGACGCCGATCTCAAACATCGAAATCGGGAAGGCCGAACGAGGAGAAGGCGCCGCGACCGTGCCCACCTCCTTTAACATTGGCGACGAGCGCTACGACCTCGAACTCACGCTTCGAGAGAGCGAAGAAGGCGGCTTCAAGGTGACAAATCGCATCCCTGTCTTTTACCCGATGAACTTCGGGACTCAAGACTTTAGCGTGCGAGGTTTTGACTTAATGATGGGCGGCATCGAAGTCGATGAGCTCGAAGCGCTGCGAGTTCCGTACGGCGAGTTCACTTTCGCTGCGGAAGCAGATGCGTGGGCGATCGCATCAAGCGACGCGGAACAGATGCTTCTCATGACGCCCGGCGTGGAAGACCTGCGCGGTGACAAGAACCAGCAAGATAACGAATACAACCGAAGCACCACTGGCGACTTCGTACTCTCTGATGACTTGTACGATGCGATCCCCGCCATCCTCAAGGCGTGCGAAGAAGAGCCCGACAGCTTCGGCAACCACAGAACATGCCCAACAGGAGAGCCTGTCAACATCAGCGTGCAGGTAGGCACAAGCTTTGATTCCAACGTCGAGTTCGAGTTCGAACCGGCCAATAGCTGGACCGACCCCAGGCGCCCCGATAACGGTCCGATGACTCGCGTGAGCGCGACCGTTGATGAGAATGGTGAACTCTTTTCAGTGAGCCTGAGCAGCTAGATCCTCATGACTTGAACTACCGAGCCCGGATCTTCAGCAGTGATCCGGGCTCGGCAGCTTTCTTGACAGGCTTCCTCCACCCATCTGCGGCGAGCGCGGCCCCGCCCCGGCGAGCCGTGCGAGTCACCAGCCCGCGGTAGCGGCCCGCGGCGGTAGCCGACCTGACGAAGCTCTCATAGTTAAGAGCTCGCCCCTCGTTCCTCGGGGCTCGCCCGCGCTGCGCGCCTCGTCTTGCGTCCGTATCGCCTGCTGGGCGTTCCCTGTTCCGCGCCCTGTGCGTTTCCCGTTTCGTTCGCGGTGCCCGCTGTTCGCTTCTCGTGCGCGTCCGTCGTGTGTTCGTGGGCCGCTGCGCGGCCCTGCGCCTCGTCCGTCTGGTGCGGTGCGCGCGGGGCGTTCCGCGTGCACTGCTCTTCCGTTCCCTCTCCTCGTCTCGCTCCCTTCCTGCTTCACTCTCTGCTCACTGTCTCGTCTCGCTCTCTTCTTGCTGTGCCTTCGCTGCGCTCGGCCTTTGCGCTGCGCGCCTGCTCTCACCCGCTGTCCATGCCCGGTCTTCGTGCCTGGTCTTCTGCTCGCCTTGCCTGCTGGCTCACGTCTCATGCCTGGCTCAAGTTTGTGCGCTGCGCGCCTGCTCTCACCCGCTGTTGATCTTCGGCCCTCGCGCCTGGTGTTCTGCTCACGTCAGCTGCCCGGCTCACGTCTCATGACAGGCTTCAGTTATCGCGCTGCGCGCCTGCTCTCACCGGCGGTGCATGTTCGGCCCGGCTGCCTGGTCACCTGCACCCCGCGTCACGCATCGCAGACAGGGCGCACAGCGTTCCGGTCACGGAAGTGAGACGAGAGCGTGGATGCAAGCAGGCGCGCAGCGCGGAAGCTCAAGCATCGGCCGCAGACGCAAGCAGGCACCACAGGTGACCAGGCGCACCGGCCGTTCATAGCCAGTGGATGCAAGCAGGCGCGCAGCGCGGAGCCCCCGCGGCATGAGCGGCAACCCGCAAGACGACGCCAGCGCGCCGACCATAGGAGGCACGATGACGGAGACGAACCCCTCACCAGCACGGCCGACAAAGAGACACGAAACCGCACCAGGTTTCATGGAACGACGGAGCGCCGCCGAAGAGCGGACGACCCGGAACCTTACAGGCTGAAAGCAGGGGCCGGGGCGACCAAACAGAGGGCAATGCCGAGGGGCGGGTTGGCCGCGCGGCGGGGTCGGTCGTTTTCCTTGGGCTTTCGGGCCGGTTTTCCGAAGCTATTTTCGATGATTGCCGACTGGGTTGGTGGAAAAGGTTCGCATGCGTCTAGGACAAGAGACATTTTGACGAGCGAGAGGGCTCACGATGACCAATTCAACCCAGGCGAGGGTGTTCGAGTTCACGAAATCGGGCAGTCCACTCATCGACCCGGTGGAGTTTCAGCAGAAGTCAGCCGCCGCGCTCAGCAACATTCCTGACGGCGCGACGTTCATCGCGATGCGCACCGCTCAGGGGCTGCGGCATTTGCTCGTGACTGACGGTTCTGGCACGCAGGAGGCGGCCGCGATGGGGGTAGCCACTGCCGTGCACGGACACATGACCGAGCTGGACGAGACGCCCGACCTGTCGGCGGCGAAGTATCTGGGCCGGCTGTGGTGGAGCGAGCGGCATTCCCAGTTCGGTAGCTCCAACATGCAGCATTCCAGCGTCTCCACGGTGGCGGAAGTGGCGGGGCAGAACCTGCGCGAAGGTGAGTGGGTCGCCTTGAGCGTGCGCCGCCCGCTCAAGCGGGAGAAGAAGTGGAATGACCGCTGGGTGCGACACTTCACCGGTGGCCAAAACCACCAGAGCCTGTCCCATCATGTACGCGTCATCTCGTTGTGGGCGGGCGGCGCGGAGCGGGGTGCGGCTGATCGGATCGTGCAGGCTGTGTCGGCCGTGTTCCCGGGTTTCGGGATCGCCGCGGGCACGAAGCCGGTGTCGCCGTGGCGGGAGAATAAGTTCATCTTCGCCACTGGCGCGGCCGCGACAGTGGGCGGCTGGGCGTTGCGCTGGGTGCACGAGAATTTCGGGTGGGAGCAGGTCTCGTGGTGGCCGTGGCTCTTCGCCGGTGGCCTGGCTATCTTGGCGTACGGGGTGGCATCGGTCGGGGTGATTCCCGGCGTTCCGATTGCGCCCGGGCCGTGGAAGAAGCTCCGCACAGCGCTGCAGTGGGGCCGCGTCCCTACCGCGCGTTGGAAGATCGCCGCGCCTCAGAAGCCCGTCCCACAGGGGCGACTCATGCCGGATGGTACATCCACTCCCGCGAGAGACGGAGCGTACCCGCTGCAGCCCGAAGGGTTCCTCGTGAGCGCGCATTATCCGTGCCTGGTCGTCACCCCGCACGCCGGAAGTTTCAGCGGCACCGGTCACACATCCAGTCGTCCCGCGCCGCCCGTGCTGCGCGACGCGGGCATCGGGATTGAAGTCGGCGTGAACGAAGGCGCACCCGTCTACCTGTCCGACGCAGACATATGGTCGGGCGTGTTCCTCGCCGGTATCCCAGGCTCAGGCAAGACGGCGCTCGTGGAATATATGTACGGGCAGACGGTGCAGCAGATCGCGGCCGGGAAGCAGTGCACACCAGTCGCGCTGGACACAAAACTCGACGGGCAGATGAGCGACCAGCTGGAAGCCTGGTGCCGTGACGCCGGTGTCACCCCGAACGTCTTCCACGTGTCGGACTCGCAGGCTGGCACCGCGATTGACCTGTTCCCACGCACTGGCCCGATCGCGCAGCAGGCGCGCCGCATCGTGGACGCGTTCGTCTACCTGTACGGTGAGCAGTCCGTCGGCACCCGCTCACAAGACACGCTCGTGCGCGTCATGACCGCCGCCCTCACCCTGACCCCCGAACTGGTCACGTCGGCGCAGGCAGGCCCAGCCGTCAATCCGCACGGCAGCCCGTTCCATTTCGCGTACACGCTCCTCGGCGGGTTCGGCGACGATCCCGGCATCAAGCTCGCCCGCCAGTTGCAAAACACGGCCGCCGGGGACGCGCGCACCCAGGACGTTCAGCACGCCTCCTCCAAGCTCGGCCCGCTGTATGATCCGGCCATCACGCCGTCGAAGAGACGCGAGTTGTGCGAAGCTCCCCGCAATAAGGTCAGCGGTCTGATGACGATGGAGCACTGGTGGGCGGCGCCCGAGAAGCAAGGCTGGGCTGAGATTCTGGACGCGCACCGCCCGGTGATCGTCAACAGTGGCCGTGCTCCGTCCGGGGAGCAGCCGAGCGACCAGCAGATTGTCGAGCAGATGAGTGCACTGCTCGTGTACACGCTGCGCCAAGCGGTGCAGGATCACTGCACCGCTTGGCAGGCCGCAGGGCGCAGCGTACGCATCTTCGCGGACGAGGTGAAAGCGATCGCCGAGACCAGCCATAAAGTCATCACCTGGTTCCGTTCCGACGGGCGCGCGTACGGCGTTGAACCGGTCTTCGCGACCCAGCAGCCCGCGCAGCTGATCACCGAGGTGCGGGCGGCGTGCATGTCATTCGGGGCACTCGTAGCGTTCTCCCAAAACGAAGAGCAGCCCGCCACCGAGATCGCGAAGAACCTCGCTCTCGACGGCACTGAGTGGACGGTGCAAGACGTCACTACGCTCCCGAAGTACGCCGCCATTGTCCGCACCACTGTGAACCAGGCCCGCCTACCCGCGTTCACCATCGACGTGCCCGACTTCCGTGCCCGCCGGAGGACTGATGTTGCCTAAGCACGCCGCCGTGCCTGCCTCCCGCCTCACCGGATCCGACAGCGCGAGCATCAACCGGTACGACCCGTTCTACGACGGCGTGTGGGAGCGCGGGCAAGCCGCGCAGGTGCGCACCCGCCGCCGGATGGAAGCGCGCCGCGCCGCTGGGCTCGGAAACCGCGTGCACTGGTTCGAACCCACGACCGAAGAGATTGTGCGCGCCGAAACCCGGCTCGTGTCATCCCGGTGGGAAGAAAAACTCGCGGTCCTCGGCGCGCTCGACAGCTGGCGGTCACTCACCATCTCCCAATGCGCCGCGCTCACCGGGATGCCGCAACTGCTCCGCAACAGGGCCGGGATTATTCGTGAACTGTACGCCCTCGACCTGCTTGATGTCGGCCACGGCGAAAGCTTCTCCGACTGGCAGGTGCAGCAAAAGGACGTCGCTGAATGGCTCATCCGTCCCACGAAAAGCGCGCGGTTCGAGGAGCTCATCGAACCGCATCTCACCTACTCAGAAAGCTTGCGCATCACCGGCGGCCGCGACTGGATCACCGGCGGCCAATACGACCGACACAACATCCTCGCCACCGAGTTCGCGTTGCGGATCGCGGAGTTCTCCGAAGCTGCTGCCGTGCTCGGAGAGCGCTGGTCAGGCGCCAGTGAGCTCATGTATGAAGGGTGGGGGAGACATGACCCGTACCCGGAATATGCGGGCCGCGGCGACTTCACCATCGTCCGGTCAGACGGCCTCCGAATCGTCGTGGAGATGACCGCCAGCGCGTCCGGGTACTCGTTCCAGAAGAAAGTGGACCGGTGGGCGCAGCGCCTAGCGGCGGACCCGCTCGCCGCCCAAGGCGTCGTCGTCCTGTTCGTCACGATCGGTGACCTGCACCCGGTCACCGGCCGCCGCGGCGACCCGAAAAACCTGCACGCCAAAGTGCGCACGCAGCTCTCCCAAGCGGTCCGCAAGTTCCCGGGCACTTACGACAACCGCACCGGCGAACGCATGTTCTTCATCGAATGGGCAGAGCTCTTCCCCGCCCGGCATGAGCAGGCCGACGACTTCGCGCAGCTCCCCGCCTACTCACCCGTCGGGGCGTACAAAGCAGGCGCGGAAGAAATGTGGGAGCGGAAGTACCTCCTCAACACGGGAGACATGTTCTACTGGCCCGAAACAGGCCTCGCCCCCGCCGCCGTGATCGAAAACGCCCGCACGTTCCTCGGCACGCCCTGGTGGTTACGCACCGCACCAGCTCCGCAAGTAGCGGTGCCGCTCGCGAAGGGGCTCTTCCCCGCCGGGCTCCCGGGCGTCGTCGCCGGAGACAGCCGCGGGCGCGGTGTCGCGGGCGCGTTCACCCTCCCGCCGCGCACCGTTGTGTGAACTCGCACACAGGGGTGGAAGCAGACCTTTAACGGCGCTCAGTGAGCAGCGCGATCACTTCCGCTTCCACTCCCTCCGCAGCGGCGAGCGCGGCCGCGTCCTCATGCAACCCGGCGACACGGTCCAGCAGAATCTTCGTGTACAGCACCCGCACACTCGTAGGCCCGATCCCGACATCGAAGCTGCCCGCTGACGCCGCTTCCTCGAACGGCCCGGACACCTGCTGCACGAGCTCGTTCACCCACAGCTCCAAGTCAGTGACGGTGATCCGGTCGGCGAGAAAGGCCCGCGCCTCTTCGAGCTGGGCGCTGTCAGCTGCGGTATCGACGGTCGGCAGGGGATCGGCGACTGGCGCTTCTTCCGGCGAGACGGGCTTGGCCACCGGCACTATCGTCGGGTCCGTCTCGGGTTCAGTCTCCGACTCCTCTGCTGTCGCGGGTTGAGCTTCCTCTGCCGGTTCCGTCTCGCTCACGGGCGCGGGCTCTGCTTCGACCTGGGCAGGGACCGGCGCGAACGCTGCGGCAGGGATAGATGTGGCAGTGATGTGTTCCGGCCCGGGCACCTCCCCGGTGACCGGGTCGGCTTCGAGCGCTCCGGCGGCGACGATGCCATCAAACGCGTCCGGTCGCTCGTGGGCGACCTCACGAAAGTTGGAACGGTGGCGCTGCACTTCCTCCTCGGCACCCTGCTTCGCGCGGCGGTGCAGCCACGCCCAAGCGCCGAGGCATCCGGCGAACACGACCGGTGATGCGTACGCCCACGGAAACAACGGGTCGAGGGTAGACGCGAAACTTGCCGCGTCGGCGCCGTCGATGCGCTCGTCAACGAAGCTGGCGAACTCAGGGGCGAAGTGCAGCCCGATCGTCGCGGCGGTGGCTGCTCCGCTCACCCAGGTGGCGGCCTTGACAGTGGGGAAGATCATCTTTCTAGCTCCGTTTCAGGCGCACGGTGCGCCGCAGGGGTGATGGCTTCGCCCGGGACCGGGCGGCCGTCTCGCTTGCGCTATAGGACGGCGCGCCCGGGTCGCTGGGTATGCCGCGGTGCTCTCACTGCCGCGTCCCATAGATGAGACACAGCAGCACCGCTCATCCACGCGGCGGGACTCAGAAACGGAGCACACACATGTTTGGACTGTTCGGGAAGAAGACCGACGACCTCGCCCCCGCCGTACCTGGGCCGCATGAGATCGCCGCGCTTGTCAAAGGTGACCCGGCGATGCGCGCCGCGTTTGAGCGGGCGTACGCCGCGCACGATGACGGCTTCACCGCGATCGGCCCGAGCCTCGCCACAGCGCGTGCGAACGCCGCCGCGGAGCATCCGGCCGACGCTGAAATCGACGACGACCTCGTGGACGCGATCGTTGCCGACCTGCTCGCCGTCACCCGCACCTGGACGACAGGGAACGGCTGGCGCAACAGTCTGCCCGAGCTTACTGACGGTTCCCCGTCCGACCACACCGCGCAGGCCATGCAAAAGCCCGAGAGCGTTAGGCCGCAAGCGACCGGCGACGCGATCATGCGCGACCTTGACGCGCCTTCCACTCCGATAGTGCTGCTCATGCTGGCGCGGTCGCTCGACGAAGCCCTGTCACCGAAGGAGCGACGTCAGGCGTACCACCAGTTCCGACAGGGGCTCGAGATTCTCGACCTCGACGGCGGCCTGTACGACATGCTGCTGTCGAACCCGGACTCGATCGGGCATTGGCTGCCCGCGCTCGCGCACGCCGCTGAAACCACCGCGTTCCGGGTGCCGGACACGACGGTCGCGCAGGTGCCGATGCCGCTGCTGCAGCTCGCGCGAATCGCATACGAAGAAATCAACCCGACCACTCACGCGATCATCAACCGGTGGGCGATGGAAGCGTTCGGACTGCGCCTGGACGGCGACTACTTCCTGAAAACGGGGGTGTTCTCGTCGAAGTTCGACTTCCGTAACGCCCGCGTGAACGACCCGCAGGAGATCCCAGAAATCGGCGACTACCTGCTCTATACGCAACACCTCGCCGGGGCGATGGCCGGTCCATTAAGCCCGCGCCCGACGTACGGGGCAGGCACCACCGCCGAGTGGGCGGTGCGCAGGTTTGTGCCCGCCGACCCTGACACCCCGACGATCTATCACGGGATGCCTTTGCGCTGCGAGCTGCGCGTGTTCATCGACTGCGATACGAACCAGGTGTTGTCGGTCGTGCCGTACTGGGATCCTGCAACGATGAAGCGCCGGTTCTCCGAAATGGAAGATGCCGACCACCCGGACAACCGTCACGACATGGTTGCCTACCTCATGGCCGAAGAAGGGCTCATGTCGCGCTTCGACCAGCTGCGCGCACCGGTCGCCCAGATGGTCGAAGAAATGCTCCCGCGCCTGGACCTCCCCGGGCAGTGGTCGCTCGACGTCATGAGCCAAGGCGATGACCTGTGGCTGATCGACATGGCTCGCGCCCAGACCAGCGCGTTTTACGACACGGTGCTTGAGGCACTGCGCCGCCCCACCGCAGAGGACTGGCTCGCCCGCCTGCAACCCGAGTTGGATCTGTGAAGAGTGAGCTCTCGAACAGCTCGACCGTATCCGGTAGGGATTCCGTCTCTCGAGGCAGGCTCTACCGATGAGCGCGTGACGCGTAGACTTTCGGCGACACCTTCGCTAAGTACTGTTCAGGAGAACACTCAGCGCAGCTGGTAATGCGAGTCTTGAGGCGCGTTGCTTACTGCGCCTGGTGGGCTCGCTCGCGTTGGTAGGTCGTGCTTTCCACTCTTTGCAAGATCGGTACCGAATTCCTTGCGTAGCAAGAATATGATGAATGAATTATCCAACAATGCTCCAAATTCAATTCTGAAGCCGCCATGTTGTGACGTTTTAAGTAGGCAATTTCTAATGAACATCATTACCATGATGTTCATCACATGACCGGTTTGATTCGCTCTAAAGATTTTGACTGGTCACAAAGGATTGGTGAAGATCGTATTTTGTTGGGCAAAGGTAGTCATATGAGTGCTGAGGAGCCACCATGCGAGACCGCGTGAACAATCGAGAGACTCGAGTTCTGGAAAGCGAATCAAGGGCTATGTTCAATAGACGTGTTTTTCGGCAGGCGTTGGGAAGTCCTGCCGGTCGATCGAGGGAATGGTGCACTCAAGCGATTGAAATCTTGATAGATGCAGAATACTGGGCACCTGAGATTCACTGGGTTGCAGACAACCCGGTTACTCTTACCTTCGATAATCGTGAAAACGCGATGTGGGTTCTCGAAGCTGCGAAACAAGCTGGTTACGAGGTTCAGTGTTACCTACCGCTACCTGAATCACGGAGTAAGTGTTCTGTTAAAGTGCAATTGAATTCAGCTGGGTAATAAGAGGGCGGCCGCAATCCCGAACTGGGTGAGATTGCGGCCGCCCCACTGTAAAGCCAGTCACCTTGATGATCCTTGAGCAACAAGGTAAAGGCACTCATCTCTAGTTGCCTTCCCGAGAGGGGTTGTCAGCATAGAGTTGCGGCGACCATTCTCTAGCCCAACAGGTGTGACTCCGTCGATTTGCAGTTGCTTAGGGCTTCCAGGCGTGATCTTCGGAAGGGAACTGGCTTCACTCGCTAGTGCCAACCCGAGTCGGCGATGAGGGTGTTGATATACACCATAGATGCGATCGTTTTCGCGCTACCAACGGTAGTGTTCCCTGTTATTGAGCAGACAGCGCGACCATAAGGGACGAAATAAGCCGAAGGGCAACCACCTACCGCCAGAGTGGCTCCAGAGGCTGAGTACAGCGATTGATTCAAAGATACATTGTTGTATTGGATGCTCGTCAGATTTCTGACGATTGTCGCAGGTTGCACGGCGTTACCAACTCTGACAACACATGCACGCATGGCAAACCTGGAATTGCTAGATGCGGAACCGCAGTGCCACGAGCTTGGAGTGTTCCAGGAATCAGAAATGGGGTACCAGGTGCCGTTCATCGCAAGAAGCCCTGCATCCGCCAGGGCTTCAATCTTCTCCTTAGTGACTTCGGGAGAGTCCTGTGGGGTGGGCAGAAGACCCTGCTTCTCCAGCTCATCCAGCTGCGATGATTCGGCGGGTGCTTGCAGCTCTCCGGGGATGAGTCCCTCTCCTAGTGCAGCCTCCGATGAGTCGGTGAGATTCTCCCACGCCTCGGAAGTAACCTCCTCGAGGAAAACTGGTATCTCGCTAGGATCCGTGGCACTTGCTGCCTGAGAACCGGACATTACTAGCAGGATGGCTCCTGCAACACTGACCATTCGCAAAGATTTCTTCATCGCAACTCCTTTGTTACATGTGAAATTAAAGGTGTTTGATACAACCTCTTCGTACATTAGACATCATTCTCAGAAATATTTAAACTGATCCTTGAAATTCGGCTACTTGTTCAATTTCCACCCCTATAAGAAGGAAGTTGAGAACACAGGATTGTCATAGCCTGACCCGAAGAAGCGATAAACTGTTTATGGTCGTTAAACCGCTTCGCCCCTCACGCGTAAGCCGTCGCGAGCTCGGCCCAGTTAGTGGTGGCGCGCGGGGAGAGCATCTCGCGTTTCATTTCCCACCCGGCGGGGGCGCGAAACCCGGCGAGCCCGAGCCCGACTGTGCCTGCGCCGAGCTTGCGTGTAACGGCGTCGAGGGTCGCGCCGATGTGTCGGCCTTCGTGTTCGGGCTCGAACAGGGAGAGCGGGGCGACCGTGTCGCGCGGGCTTAAGCCGGTGAGTACGACGCCGGCGCGGGCGTACCGCACGGGTATCGCGCCGGGCGGGCAGAGTTTCGGCAGCAGCATGGATGCGGCGCGGGTGAGGTCGATCGGGTCGTCAGTGGGCGCGCCGAGGGTGACGGCGACGGACGCGGAGTGCGGGGGAGTGAGTTCATCCGCCCAGCCGGTCGCCGCCCACGCGGTGAGGGTGCGCGCGACCTGATCTTGCGCGCGGAGCCGGGAGGACACGCGCTGCGCGTACAGTGACAGCACTTGCGCCATGTCGTCGCGGGTGGTGATTTTCTCGGAAAAGGAGCGGCTGTAGATCAGCTGGTCTTTGCGCGTCGGCGGCACGTCTTCGATCGGCAGGCACGGCTCGCCGCGGAGCTCCTGCACGGTGCGGGCGAGCACCACGGAGAATCGGCGCCTGATTTCCCGGGCGTCGGCGTCCCGCAGGTCGCGCGCCGTGTGGATACCGAGCGCCGCGAGCTTCTTCCCTGTGCGCCCTGCTACACCCCACAGGTCTGTGACGGGGAGCGACGCGAGGATCGCGTCCTGTTGGGCGGGGGCGTAGGCGCCGAAGTGACAGACACCGTCGAGCTTCTTAGCTCCCAGGGAGGCGACTTTCGCGAGCGTTTTTGTGCGCCCGATCCCGACCCGCACCGGCACGCCGACGAGACGCAGGACTCGTGCACGAATCTGGTCTGCCAGCGTCAGCAGCTCCGTCACGGTGCCGCGCAGCTCTACGAACGACTCGTCGATGCTGTAGACCTCCTGCCGGGCGGAGAACTCACCGATCACCGTCATGACGCGTGCGCTGAGGCTGCCGTACAGCTCATAGTTCGAGGACCGCGCGACTACGCCGCGGGCCCGGCACCAGGCTTCGATCTGGAACCACGGTTTCCCCATAATGTCCGGGTCGAGCGCTTTCGCTTCGATCGACGCCGCCACGACGCAGCCGTCATTGTTTGAGAGCACGACGATTGGTACGCCCGCGAGTTTCGGGGCGAAGACGCGCTCGGCGCTGGCGTAGAAACTCACGCAGTCGATCAGGGCGACCTGACGCTCCGGCGCGGTCATGCGCGCGCTGCGCGGTGCAGCACCCACGTGACGACTCCCCAGATGTGCAGCTCGGAGAGCTCCGCCACCTGCAGGTCTGGATAGGCCGGGTTTTCCGCCGCGAGCGTCACGCCCGCTTGGTTCACTCGCAGCCGTTTGACCGTGAACTCGCCGTCGAGCACCGCGATCACGATGTGCCCGTCTTGCGGGTCTTCGCCGCGGTCTACGACGAGCCGGTCGCCGTCGAAGATGCCTGCCCCGGTCATGGAATGCCCGGACGCTTGCAGCACGTACGTGGACACCGGATGCGGCACGAGCAGTGCGCTCAGATCGAGGTCTCCGTCGAAGTAATCCTGCGCCGGGGACGGGAACCCGGCAGGCACGGCAGGGCCGGGAGCCGGAAGTGTGAGCGCGTGTGCCGGGGCGCGCAGCGGGCGCGGGTCGAGCGCGTACATGCCACCACCTCCTGCTCGAAAGAATCTTCGAGTGCCAGTGTAGGCGAAGCCTGCCGCGCCCGCGCGCCGGCCTGGACTGTCGGAGTGTCGACCGGCTACGAGCGCAAGGAATCCAGCGCAGCCATCCACCCCGGCACGGGCGCCGTGCACAGCCGCTGCGCGCGTGCGGTCACGAGCTCCATGTGCTCAGCGCTGATCCCGGAGAACACATATTGCCCCGCGCCCACGCCAGAGCCGCCGGTGAGCCACAGCAGGTGACGCGCAAGCGTGTCGATCGCGGCCGCTTCGGTTTCGGGCCCCGGCACGCTCGCAGCAGGCTCGATGATCGGGGCAGTGTCGGGACGCGCCACGACGGCAGCGAGCGCAGCCGCGAGCGTGTCTTCCAGGGCAGTGGAAGTCTCCGCCTCGCCGTGCTCGGCTAAGGCTTCGTGGGCCGCGGCGAGCGCGCTGGGCAGCGGGAGATCGTCCTGCGGGTTCACGTCGCCGGAGACTTCGTACAGGAACGCGCGCCACTCCTGGTCGTCGATGCTCATGCCGACCGTACCGCCGCGCGCGTGCGCGGTGTCGAGCGCAGCGGCGATGTCCCGCAGGATGTTGAGCTGGTCTCGGTGAGGGATCGCGGCCCAGTGGAGGCGCAGTTCTCGGATCGTCCAGCTCACGACGTAGGTGGCGCGGCCGAGGGCGTACCGCACCATGCTCACGAGGAGGCCGGAGTCGATCGGGACGCGCGTAACGGGCGGGAACTTGGGGGAGAGCGGGGAAGACATGGTGGCTCCTTGCGTGATTTTGGGCGAGTGGTTAATCGCCTGCGGCGACCGCGGCGAGGAGGTGTTCGAGGTCCCCGAGCCGCAGCTCGAGCCCGTTGAACATGACCACGACGTCGTGCCGTGGCGGGTCTCCCTCGGCGCTCAGCTGCGCCCGCTTCGCTTCGGCGTATGCGCGCAGTCGGCTCACCACTTGCAGGTCGAGGGGAGCTGCCCTGCTGGCGCTCTGCCGCGCGTCGAGCAGCTGCTCCAGCACCTCGAATGTGCGCGCCATCGCCGGGTAGTACCCCGGCACTGTTTCGGCATCGTGCGTGCCGGTCCAGCGCCGCACGAGGTCCAGGTCGGAGCGCACGCGCGCTTCGCTGATGTCTGATGGCACAAGGGCGGCCGCAGCGTGGGCTGCGCGGATTGCGGCGGCGGCCTCCGAGTACAGCGTCTTGCGAGCTGGATCGTCAGGATCAGAGCAGCTCATGCGGTGGGCGCGATCGAGCTTCGCGAGAATGTCCATGCTCGGTCCTCCAAGGGCGTTTCGGCGGGCGGGTCTCTTCCGTTATGGGACGGCGCGGTTGTGGTGCGCCAGAAACGCTTCCATGCGTTCAAAGTGATCGACGGTGAGTCCCGCGCGCGTGCGAGGCTCGATCAGCAGGTGACCGGTAAGCTCGGGGAGCTCGCCTCGGACCTGGGCTGCGCGATAGTGGTCGTGCTCTTCGTCGTCGACCCAGATGAACGGACGCGGGTGCTCTGCTTGATCTGCCAGGAGGGCTTCAAGTTTGCCGGAATAGCTCAGGCCCTCGTCCTCAAAGTCGAGCCATCCGTCGAGCTTCACCGGCAGCTGCTGCTCGATCAGGGCGGTCTGATCCCGCCACGTGCTGAGCCACCAAATCTCGGCCGTGCGTTGCAGAGACTCGATCCGCCGCAGCACTTCAGGAGACCAGGTGATGATGAAGCCGCTGATCTGGCTCCGCTGATACCCACTAAACCCCGTAACGCGAGGCAGCTGGCTCGTTCCGGTCCGGATGGCGTTGAGCACGCCGTCAAAGTCGAGGTAGATGATCGGCTTGTCCATGCTGCTCATGATGCGCTCCTTTCCGGGTTTGAACATACGCCGAGCATACGAAGCAGCTCAGCGCCGTGCAGCCGCTTCGGTGAGATTCGGACGGATCGTGCCCTCCGCGCGCAGCTGGGCGAGGTTCAAGGCCAAGCGCACGGCGTGACGGCGGCGCTTGAAATCGAGGTGCGCGAACTTCCGGATCGTGCGCTCATACTTCGACGCCACTGCGCCGCCCGTAATGCGGGTGCGCTCGATCATCGGGCGGTACCGGGCGCCCGCCGCGGTCCACGCTTTCACCGGCGAGAACAGCGCCTCGACGGACTGGTGCGAGCCGGTGTGCGCGAGGTCGAGGAACAGACTGAGACCGACCTCGGCCACGTCCAGCGGACCGTCGATCGTGTGCCGCACTTTACGCGCCGGAGAATCGGTCACGACGAACAAGTCCCGGTCACTGTCGGCGTGCGCGAGGCCGTACAGGTGCGAGCCGTGCACGGTGCGAAACAGTTCAGTGGGCATGATGAGCTCCTTGGGTGTCCGGTGACTGGCTTACCTGAGCTATAGGACGGGCAAGGCAGGGCCCGAGAGCTGGGACTGGGCTGCGCCGATCGCGCTCACTGCACCTCCTCCGGGCCCGGGAACGCACCGAGCCGCAGCTTCGTTTTGAACGCTTCGACATGGCCGGGCGGCAAGAACCCATTCGCCGCCGCGGTGCGCAGGTTCTCGTACCCGCGGTCGCGGGCGGTAGTCAGCTTTTCCGCTACGAGAAATGGGTTGGTGGCGAACAGACCGCTGTTCGAGAGCTCGTTCAGCTCGACAATCACCGGGGTATTCGCGGCGGCGTCCAAGGCGACGTCGATCACGACCGTCCCACCATGCTCCGCCGCCACTTCGCGCGCGAACGCGAGCAGACGCTGCGCGATCTCAGGTTCGTGCGCGACCAGGGGCGATGGCCCACCTTCGGTAAGGTGCCCGCGGTACTGACGCAGCCGGTCATCGAGCCACACTCCTGTGCCGGGGGCAAAAGACCCGCCCGAAGACATCTCCAACGGCGTGTGCTCTTCAATGCCACCGGCCGCGGTGACCACAACGCCGTCCACGACGAAGCAGCGCATCTCGTATTGCAGATCGAGCATGTCCTGCACGAGCAGCGCGTCTTTCAAGCCATCCAGGCGCACGAGCGTCCAGTCGAGCGTTTCGAGCAGGTCGGACTTCACCTGGCCCGGGTCAGCGGACGTGGGGAGCACCCAGATGCCTGATTTGTTCTCGGCATTCTTCACCACGACATGCGCGATGCCTGCGCGGTGGCGGTCGACAATCCAGTCGATGATCGTGTCGGAATGCTCCGCATAATCCTCGCCGGAGTTGTAGGTAGTGAGCGCCATTGCGCGCCCGCCGTACTTATCGACGAGCGGGTGCATGATGAACGCGTCCCGGGAATGCCTGCCGCCGGTCTCGTCCCAGGACACCGGGCCCATGCGTCGGGTGAGCTCCTCGTCTGTCCAGGCGGTCTTGCCGGTCACGATTTCAAGGCGGTCGCTCGCGCGGTGCGCGGCCACCAGGAGGAACGCGTCCTCCCAGAAGTCCTCGATGTCGGCGCCCGGCACCGGAATGAAATCTCGGTCTGGGAAAATCTCGCGTAACGTGGCGAGAATGTCGGCGGCGAGCGCGCGTTTCGCGTCCGGCCAGTCGGCAGAGATGCCCGGGTACGGGCGCAGCATGCCGGCGTACAGGGTCGGGGTGAGGGGCTTAGGCATGGCTCGTGCTCTTCTCTCGTTTGCTAGTTCTTCAGTCGGTACAGGAACGCCGCCATCGCTTCGCGCGTGACCTGCTGCGACGGTTCGTAACGGGGGAGCCCGGCGGGCTGTTTGGTGCCGGTGGATAGGCCAGTGTCGTACATCCAGGAAATCTGGGGGTAGAACTTGTGTCGAGGGGTCACGTCTGCGAAGCGCGACTGCTTCGGGGCGGTGTAGCCAGGGGTGCGCTCCATGCGCGCGAGGAACGCGGCCATCGCTTCTCGTGAGACGGCGCCCTTCGGAGCGTAGGCGGGCTTCTTACCGGCCTGCTTCGTGCCGGTGGAGATACCCGCGGAGTGCATCCAGGCGATTTCGCGGTAGAACTTGTCACCAGGGGCAACGTCGGCGAAAGGTGACGTTTTCGGCATGACGTATCCGGCAGGCGCAGTCTGGCCCTTCGGGGTGTTCAGGCGGTACAGGAACGCGGCCATCGCCTCCCGAGAGACAGAGGCTTTCGGCTGGTACACGGGACCCGCGGGCGTGCTCGTGCCGGTGGACAAGCCGGATGATTTCATCCAGGCAATTTCGCGGTAAAACTTATCTCCCGGGCTGACGTCCGCGAACACACCCGGGGCGCTCAACCCGTCGGGATAAGCGCCGAACACCTGCGTGTAGTACGGGACACCGTTGACGCTGTACGCGAGCCCTGTGCCGACATGGGTGAAGTACGGCCTCGTGATCGTGTTCATGTGAGGCGGCGATCCGCGCCAGCCTTTCACGACCGCTTCGGTGGTGCGGTACCCGTACGCGACGTTCTCACCCAGCCCGCGATACCCCGCAGGAATCTGCGTGCGCACATGCGGGTTGTGACTCATGGTCTGGGATTTCGCCTGCTGCTTGCTCCACGTCTGCGCTACCGCGTCGAGGCGCGGATCGGATTTCAGAGCGCCCAGGCCGTGTTCCGCTCGGATAGCGTTCACGCGCTTCACTATGTCCGTGCGCGTGGGAGCGAGGGCTAACTGGCCGGCCGTGAGCTGGCCATGGTCCACCGCTACGCGCGATGACTCGGCCGAGAGGGCAGAGGCGTTCGGGTCCACGCCGACGGCCTCCTCTGAAATATGCTCAGGGGCGAGCACGTCAGTGTCCTCTGCGCTGAGCTCAACGGGAGGCGCGACCGCGATCTGACTCATCGCGTCGGGCATCTCCTCCACGGCAGGGAGCTCGTCTGACATGTACGCATGAGCAGCGACCGTCTGCCCGGGAACAACGCCCGCGCACAGTGTCGCTACCGTGAGAATTACCGCCCCGCGACGCCAACGAACATGCTTCAAGAGGGAGAGATGCTGCACCAAGACGTTCCATTCCGCCGCCGGGACTTCCAGCCGCTGCCTGCGCTATAGGACGCGCGGGGAGGATCTATCTTCGGCGGCGCTCCCGGCACCTTTCGCCCAGTAGGAAGAGCACCGAGCCAAGCGCAGCCGCACCTGCGGTTGCTGTCGATGCGCGAGCCAGATAGGCCCAGATCATGGCGCCTGTAACATGGGCCAGTGTTGTCATTACCAGGGCGGCAATCACAAGCGTCCCCGAGGTTGCGAGCGCAAGTTCGGGAAGGGCATCAGCATAATGGATCAGCCTACGGTGCAAAGGAATGCCTCGGGGAGCTCGAGTACTGCTATTTCTCCACAGGGCGATTGCAGACAGAGATAAAGCGTCATGAATGACCCCACTGGAGATGAGCTCTTCTAGATCCGCAGGCGAGCACCAGCGCGCCGCTGCCACTTCGCCGTCAGGAACAGACCGTGGTGCTTTGCGCTTCAACAAGCAGTGCACAATCGCCACTCGCTGCGGAAAGATCGCAGAGTCGGTAACAAGGACGCCGAGCACTCTTGCAGCGCGCGTAGCGTGGCCTGTTTCTTCGCGCAGTTCCCTTACGCCGGTGGCAAGAGCCGCAGGATCGTCCAGGTCTCCTGCTCCACGTGGGAGCTCCCAGATCCACTCATCCATAGCCTCGCGCCGCGAAAGAACGAGCATGACGCGCTGCTGCTCGTCCGACGCCACGATCACCGCTCCGGGCCTCCCGTCTGACACAACCAGGCGATGATGCGTGTATTGGACTCCGGATACCGTGACCCGCGGTGCAGATTCCAAGCGCACCGGTAAGCCGTCATTGCTGTGATAGACCGTGGAGAACTGACCGGGCTCGGGCTGCTCCAACACTTCGATGCGAGGCCTTCGGTCTCGAGAGTTATCAGGAAGCTGCGCCCGAGCGGTCTCCGGCGCATCGACCTCTGGACCGGCCGGGAAAGCGCGACGCAGGGCGCGCACTCGGCCTAACATTCTTCACCCCGTGCGGCGCGCAGTACCTCAGCGAACGCCATCTCGTCGTCGCTGAGCTTCCCGGTCCATGAGACTTTCCCGTCCACTGATCGGTGTGCGCCTCGATGTCCCGCCGGAAACTTGCACTCAGTGAGTACGAACGCCGCCTGCGCGGGCGAGGCTTTCGACGGGTCGCCCACCATTTCGCGGATACGCGGGCTGGCGAGCATCGTGTGCAGGGCGTGCGGACAGGGCTGCTGCGCTTCAATCTCTGACACCTCGTTCACCTTTCGGCTCTCAGCGCTGGTGGGCGCGGTCTTCAAAAGTACCGAGCCTGCGGCGGCGCGGTCCCGGTCGTGTTTCCATGCCTTCGTGCGCTCCGCCCTTCGAGCGTCCACGTCGTCGTAACAGCCGTGCTGACCGGGCGGATGCAGGGTGGCGAGATCACTGTTCCAGCCCCGACCCGCGAGCACGCTGAGGCGGATATTCTCGCGGGTCGGTTCAGACTGCGCTCCGGCCGGGCTCAGCATTTTGCGTCCCATTCCGGGAAGCGGCTCAGCGCCGGGCCGCCTTGGCTCATCTCGCTCGCGAAGACATAAAGAAACGCGTGGCCCTCTACACAAGCGATCGAGAAACTATTCCTGGTGAGGTCGCCGCCGCCTCTGGCCCGGTGCATGGTGACCTCTGGGCGTGGTTCGGCGGGCTCAGCGGTCGGCTTGGCGATTGTTTCGCTGGTCTGCTCAGTGGTAGCTTCATTGGTCGGTCCAATACTCTGCGAGACCGCTTTGCTTAGCTCAAAGACTCCCCAGATAGTGCCAATGAAAATCAGGAGCGCCAGTACCGCGCCGATGTTCTTACTCATACGCCCATCTCCTCGGTCTCAGCCAGGTCGCCAATAAGCCCCCAAGTCTCGTCATGGTAGATAAACCCGCGGGCAGCCGCCCATGTGAACATGGAGGCACGGTAACCGTCAAGCAGCACTGGGCTTGCATTCACACTGGTTGTGTCACCTGCAGGCGACTGCCTGCTGTCGCGAACCATTTGCAGCAGTTCGCTGCTGGTCATCGCGCCATGGGTGGACAGGATCGCGTGAGCAATGCCAGATATTGCGTAGGCACCCGTAAGGGGCTCGTCCAGCGGCCGTTGAGACAGGTTCTTTTGCAGGCGCTCGGCATCTGCAGTCAGGCGATCGCTCGAGATCGCCTGACTAATCTCTGGGATTTGTGATGCCAGTGCCCAGCGGCCGCCAGCATATCCAAGCCCTGCGACGCGGCTCTCCCTGATCATGGTGAGCACGTCGCCAACAGTCCTGGGCCAAGACTTTCTTGATGCTTTGAATAGCTCGTCCTCTGTCATCGGACCGTAATCGGCGAGGATGGTTTTCAATGCGTCTACGGTGAACATGGTGCCCTTCTTTCGTGTTGAATGTGCTGCGATAGTTCTCTGGATCATCGTTCGTTCAGCGGCGGAAACCTGGCCCTTCAGGGCCGGGTGATTGACCTCTAGCGAGCGGGAACAGCGGCTCGGGCGAGCGGCTTATCTGCGCTACAGGACGCGCGGAGAAGGGTGGCTTCGGGGCTCAGCATTTGGCGTCCCATTCTGGGAAGCGGCTCAGCGCCGGGCCGCCCGCTGACGGTTTGGACACGTAGCCGTACACGAACGCGTGCTCTTCGATGCACATGAGCGCGAGACTCGTGAAGTCTGGACTCTGCCCGCTGATCTTGCTGACCTTAATCTCACTGCTCAGCTCGGTGGCGGGCATGGTGACCGCTTTGGGGCCTGAGCATCCCGCCAGGGCGGCGACCGCGAGCACGGCCGCCGCGGCTGTGATGACTTTCCGAATCATGCGCCCAGCTCCTCGAACTCTTCACCGCTCATGACTTCAACGCCGAGCGTTTCGGCTTTCGCGAGCTTCGATCCGGCTTTCTCGCCTGCGATCAGCAGGTCGAGATTCTTGGATACGGATGACGCGACGGTGCCGCCGAGCTCCTCGATGCGGGCTACGGCCTGCTTGCGGGAGAGGGTGGGGAGCGTGCCGGTGACGAGTATGCGCTTACCGGCGAGCGGGGCACGGGAAGGCGCGTCGGTGTGGTCGGCGGTGCCGTCAGCCGCGGGTGCCGGGCGGTGGTAGCGCGTCCAATCCCAGGTGAACATGTCCAGGTCTACGAGCATCCACGCGCGCCAGGTGTCGCTCGCCTCGGTGATGGCGCGGGCCTGGGCGGGGCCGAACCCGTCAATCGTCTCGATCGACGCTTCGGTCTGCTGGTCGATCACGAAGAACGGCGACGTCGCCTCCGTGGGCGGCGCCGGGAACAGCATGAACTTCGCGAGCTTCTGCCCGGCCCGGTAGCCGATCCCGGGGACCCCCGCGGCTTTCAACCACTTGGCGGGGTCCTGCGGGCCGCTCGTCTTCGCGATCACTTCAGCGGTGAGCTTGTCCACGAGCTTCTGGGTGCCGCGCTCGAACGGCGCGAGCGTGCCTGCTCGGCAGACTTCCAGCAGCGCCGGGAGCGAGTCGATCTGCGGGTTACTCGCGATTAGCCGGCGCACTACGTCCTCCCCGAGCCCGAGAATGTCGAGCGTCTTCGCGGCGAACGAAATATCCTTCACCGGGTCGCTACCGCCGCCGTGCACGAAATCGCGGCCCTCGCGGCGGTACACAGTGCCATCCGTGGGGGTGTCGCCGAACTTGCCTTCAATGAAAGAGCGAACTGCCAATTGCAGCGGCTTGGACAAGTGCTCCTCGATGGGGATGCGCGAGCCGCCATCGACCGGCTGGGTTTCGATCTCGACCTTGCCGTCGGAATAGCGATGCCCAAAGATGTACCGCTGAAATCCGCCGTCGGCCTGATCCAGAAAGTTGAGTCGCACGACCTCGGAGTATTCGACATCGTGCTTTGACTGTTCAGCGTTGGAGTGGCGCAGGAAGATGATCTCGCCCACTCCCACCGGCCACCCGTTCGGGTCGAGCACTGGTGTTGCATCAGCGGCGTGCTCGCCGACGCGGCGCACGACGTTCGGGATGACCTCGTTAGCGCGAGTCACTTCGATGGTGTCGCCGATCCGCACGTCGAGCTCTTCAAGGAACGCGACGTTATTGAGGGTGGCGCGTGAAACCGTGGCGCCGGACAGCTCCACGGGATCGAACAGTGCGGTGGGCACGACGCGGCCTGTGCGAGTCTCGCTCCACTCGACAGCACGCAGCGTGGTCTGCTTCGAGCGGTTCGGGTATTTGTAGGCGAGCGCCCAGCGCGGTGCGGTACTGGACTCCCCAAGCGCCTCACGCAGCTCAGGCTCGGTGAGCTTAAGTACGACGCCGTCAGTGTCCACATCGAGGCTGTCAGCGTGCTCACCCAGCCAGTTCACCGCGTCGGCAATTCCGGCGACACCTCCGCTGTAGGTTGGAAGCATGTAGTGCGGGAATGGCGCGTGTGGGTCGGTCTCTCGCAGGCCGATGCGGCGGTCGCCCAGCCCTCGGGCGTTCGGAAATAGGAACTCCGAGCTGCGCTCAGAAAGATGCACGGCACCGTCGCCGTCGAATGGGATGAACGTGAGCCAGCGCCCAGCGGCGGCTACAGCGTCTTCGACAGCCTGCTGGCGGCGAGTGTGGCTGGTGGTGCCGTTCTCCTCGCTCCGCAGTGCTTCGACGTTACGGGCGACGCGGGCGATGAGACCTGCGGCGGCGTTGCGGGGGTTCACGAGCGGCTTCTCGTCAGCGGCAACGCGCTCCTCGTTCAGGCGGGTGAACGCTGAGCGCAGCATGACGATCTCCCCGCGCACCTCGCCCGCGGAGTTCCCGGTCGCCTCGTCGACGGCGGTGAGCTGGAGCGGTAGCCCCTGCACATCGAAGATGGCCTTGATGGCCCGGGTGATGTCGTCGCCCTTCTCGCCGTCGCCTCGGGTGAGCGCGAGCGAGAGCCGTCCGGCCTTGTTGTATCGCACCGATGCGGAGAGTCCATCGAACTTCGGCTCGATGGTGTAGCTGTGGGATACTGAGCCGCGCTGCACAAGCGCTTCGAGCGCGGCGACGTCGTGCACCTTCTCAAGGCTCAGCATGCGGCGCTGGTGCGCGTGCTTGCCTCCCGCACTACCGTGTCCGACCTGCTCCGCCACTCCGCGCTGCGCGAGCTCGGCAGTGAGCGCATCGAACGCGTCGTCGCTCATAAGAGGCTCGCCCGCGCTGTAGTAGGCGCGGGCGGCGCGGTCACGCTCAGCCACGAGGGCGGCGGTGCTTTCACTGGTTGAATCGGGTGAGGTCAAGGTGGCGTCCTTTCGATTGCGCGCCGCGCTGGGCAGCGCGTCGGGGGATACCTGCCCTATAGGACGCGGGCTCAGCTCTCCGCACCTAGGTCTACGAGCGTGCCGCGCACGAGGTGGTGTTCGGGGATCACCTTGCGCTTAGCGGCGGCAGCCTGGCCCTTCAGGGCCGGGAGGAGACGCGCCTTGACGGGCGCGTTCCGGTCTTGGCCGCTATCTCCTTTCTGGGGTGGGAGCGGAGGAGTGTCGATACCCGTCTCCGCGCTGTATGAGTGTTATGCGACGCCAGCCGATGCCTTGGATGGCGCCGTCATTCGTGGTGATGTTGCATGATCCGGTCGCGCGCACGGCGACGCGGCCGACATGCGTGCCCTGCTTCTTCCCCGACGGGACTACCGCGCGTACGAGGTCGCCGGTGATGAGCCCGAAATGTGTTTTCTGGCGGGTGAGTCGCAGGCGCGGGAATCCGTACTTATCCGATGCGGTGCGACTGTACGAGCCTCGCCCGGTGCAGTGCGCGACATGCGTGAGAGCAGGCCAGCGCGTCACCACGTCCACGTCCCCGACACACAGGGCGTCGAGGGCATGGCTTTTCGGAACATTGCTGACATGGCGGTTGTATTTCGTGCGCCCGCCCGTAGACACATACACCGGCAGCCCGGTCGAAGCAGTCATGTGCACGATCGCCCGCCTGGTGGCGTTCACCGCCGCAGCATGCGCGAGCGGCCGCTTCAGAGAAGCAAGGATACGCCGCAGCCGTGCTGGGTCGTCTGCGAGGAACTCTTCTACCGGGCGGGCGTCCTTGCGTTGGTTGCAGGGGATGCACGCGGTGACGAGGTTCGAGGGTCGGTGGGAGCCGCCGCGCGCCTGCGGACGCACGTGATCAATGTTGAGCGGCACACCGTCTGGGCCGGTGCCGGGAGCGTCGCAGTACACACAGCGGCGACCCCATTTCTCCAGCAAGTACTCGCGTACTTCGTAGCCCGCGAGCGTGCCCTGCTGGTATCGCACCCCGGTGATGGTCGGGTCTTGCAGGAGCTGCAGGTCGAACCTGACCTGCTCCACATGCACGGCCGTGACGGGAGCCCAACGCGAGAGTCTGAGCATCCACGTCTGTGTCGTGTCGAGCCGATGCCATAGAGACGGCGGCAGCCAGGAGCCCGCGTTCGGGCGGGCCTTGCGGGCGCGGTTCAGGAACCGGGGCGCCCGATAGCGGAGATTTCTACCACGGCGGCCACGACGCAAAGCGGCGCGGGCGTGGAGCTTGTTCTTGATAGCGAGACCGCGGTGCACAAGCTCACCCAGCCACACCGCCTCACGTGCGGTGGTCACTTCACCGGTACGCGGATCGGCAGCCTGGTCAGTGGTGAATACGGCGAGGCCGGTGTGCTTGGAGCCAGGGTCGATGCCGACCTCCACCCCGGCCACGGTCGAGTCCTCGACCGTGCGGTCTTTCAAACGGATCACAAAAGGGGTGCGGCGGTGCACGACCGCTCTCCCTTGGGCGAGCAGCTCACGCGCCCGTGCCGGGTGGCAAGGCTGCAAGGGTTGCCCGTGGCGGTCGAGCACGAACACGCGTGCCGCCAGGTTATTGCGTGGTGTGGCGGGGTTACCCCCGCCGGGCTGGGCAGCACCCGTAGATGCTGCCCGTGACGCCGACACCGTTTGACGGGTGCCGGTCTCCCCTCGACCATGTTGAACGCCCGCTGCGGGCACGCCCGCGTCGATACCCCGTTTCGTGGATACCCGTTCCTTGTCTGCTGATACCGATTCCAGAGCAGAGAGCTGAGGAAGCACTCTCTGGTGGGTCTGCTCACGTACGTTCAACGTAGTCACCTCCAATGGTTTGGCGTGTCTTGGTCTGGTCAATCAATCCCTAAAGGGGCTGGGCTGTGTTACAAGCCCGGTCCTTCAGGGCCGGGTGATTGACCAGGCGGGAGCCCTGGGCGGGATAGTGAGCGTTGTTCGACGACACGACGAGGCAGCGCCAGTATCCGGCGTGCCGTCGAAGCGGGCGTGTCTGCGGCGAGGCGAGTGCGCGGTCGTCGGCGTGCGCGAACGGCACCACGATGATTCGTTCACCGTTGCCGTGCAGGTCGGGCAGCAGGATCAGCAGGTCTCGGGGGAACTCTTCGATGTTGACCGGCAGGGCTGCGAGCGCATGGTCGGCCGACCCGACCGGGGAGAGCGCGAGACGGGCGGCTTCGTCGGCGGGGGATTCGAACAGCTCGTTCAGCATGAGCGCAGCTCCTCGATCGGGCCGAGCGCGGCGGATACGCGGGCGCGCCACCACTCCTGATCGGTGTCTCTCAGCAGAGCGAATCGCTCGCGCAGTGAAAGATGCCTCAGATCAGTAGGGGTGCCGGGCGGGTACACGTCTGCGCCGACCGGGGCGCACACATCGAACAGGTGGTGCACGGCGGCGGCCTGGTCGATTGGACCCGCGGGCTGCCTGGCGGCGAACGCGCACAGCTCCTGAACATCGCCGAGGTACTTCGCCTGCGTGTGCTCGTCGAGTTCAGCCCAGGGGAGCGGCGGGCGGTCAGGTTCGGTGACGCGGCCGTAGCGCAGCGCGGATTCGATCAAGGTGGCGACAGGGACGGCAGTGAGGTCGAGCATGGTGGGTTCTCCTAGCGAGCAGGAACGGCAGCTCGGGTGAGCGGCTTGTCTGCGCTATAAGACGCGAGGAGAGGGTGATTTCGGGGCGTTGGTGAGGCGTGCGCTCGTGTCGGGCCGTGTTTCAAGATCGTTGAGTTCATGCGGGCCCGCTTTCGCGGGGCGAACATCCTCATGCCCTGTTCACGACCTCGTCTGATCACCCAGAGAGCCCCGATTTTCGGCTCTGGCACGAGTATCCGCTGTGTCGGCACACCCTTCTGGCACCCCAAACACGGTCGACAAACCATGTCTGATCAGGTAAAACATCGTTGACACAGCCGACACACGTTTCTCAGAAAGGGGGTACCCCCACTGTATAGAGCAGGGGCGGGGCTTTCCCGGCCGAGCCGGTTTCTCTACCTACTACTACTACTACTACTTAATACTTTTTAAAATATATATATATATAGTGTGTCAGGGCTGTTTAGCGCTGCAATCATGCGGTTTTTGGGCTGTGTCGTTCTCGGGTCAGGCTGGGTCAGACCGTGCCTGGGCCGCAACATCGTTGATTTCATGCGGAACTCGAAAACGGCTGACACCGTGTTTTCGGCCGGATTTCGCCCGAAACAGCCGAAAACACGTCATTTCGAGCTGGCTTGAACAGTACATAAGGATGTTTGTTTCCCGCGCCTGATGCAGGGCCGTTCCAGGGCGGGCTTGCACACGAGCGCACAGAGCGGTCGCTTTGAAGCAGCTGTGCGCGAATCCGACGCCCTGTTCTCGTGAACCGGCAGCACGCCGGTGAGAGGAGATCGACGGCCGCGTCCTATAGGGCACATGCGGGCGAGGTCCCCTGCCTCACCTGCACCGCTCATTCCCATCACCCACAGCACTCGCCGGTCCACCCCCTGAGGCCGGCGAGTGTGAGCGCCTCTAGCTCAGCGGTAGAGCTGCGGACTTTTAATCCGTAGGCCCCGGGTTCGAATCCCGGGAGGCGCACCATGTCAGCTTCGGTGAGCATTTATTCCACCCGACGCACCACGCCAATGCGCGAGCCAGTGCATAAAACCGCAAGCTCGACATTGCCAGCAAAGGAGGCCCGGCATGGATCACCGCGAAGCCGTCATCGTGGACGTCGACGGGACCCTGTGCGATGTCTCTGGCATTCGGCACTACGTCACCGCGCATCCGCGGCGGCGGAATTTCGACCAGTTCCATCGCGCCTCGGCGATCTGCCCGGCCATCCCGGACTCTCTCGCCTGGGTGGAAGCGCATCGCGCGCTCGGCCGCGCCGTCATCATCGTGACCGCGCGCGAACGGCGATACGAGTTCATCACCCGCCGCTGGCTGCGGAAGTGGGGCATCAGGAACGACCTGCTGCTCATGCGCGCGAACGGCGACCCGCGCCGAGACGACTTCGTCAAAGCGGACATTCTCGCGCAGATCCGCGCCTGCGGTTTCAACGTCGTGGCCGCGATTGACGATAACCCCGTCGTGGTCGCGCTATGGCGCCGCGAGCGCATCCCGGTCACGGTCGTGTCAGGGTGGCATGAGCAGTGCCAGCAAGGAACCAATCACACCAAAGGAGAAAAACTTGACTCGACTCGTACAGGCGATCAACTGGAACCGCATCGAGGACGAAAAGGACCTTGAGGTCTGGAACCGCCTCGTCAACAACTTCTGGTTGCCCGAGAAGGTGCCGCTGTCGAACGACGTGCAGTCGTGGGCGACGTTCACCGATGACGAGAAGCGCCTCACTGAGCGCGTCTTCACCGGCCTTACCCTGCTTGACACGATCCAGGGCACCGTCGGCGCGGTCTCGCTGATCCCCGATGCGATCACCCCGCACGAGGAGGCCGTGCTCACGAACATCGCGTTCATGGAGTCGGTGCACGCCAAGAGCTACTCGTCGATCTTCTCGACGCTCTGCTCGACGCAGGAGATCGACGACGCGTTCCGCTGGTCGGTCGAGAACCAGTACCTTCAGAAGAAGGCGCAGATCATCGTCGACTACTACGAGGGCGACGACCCGCTCAAGCGCAAGGTCGCTTCCACCCTGCTTGAGTCGTTCCTGTTCTACTCGGGCTTCTACCTTCCGATCTACTGGTCGTCGAAGGCGAAGCTCACGAACACGGCAGACCTGATTCGCCTCATCATTCGCGACGAGGCCGTGCATGGCTACTACATCGGCTACAAGTACCAGCAGAGCGTCGCCAATGAGACGCCCGAGCGTCAGGAAGAGCTCAAGGCGTACACGTTCGACCTCATGTACGAGCTCTACGAGAACGAGGTGCTCTACACGCAGGATCTCTATGATCCCGTAGGCCTCACCGAAGACGTCAAGAAGTTCTTGCACTACAACGCCAACAAGGCGCTCATGAACCTCGGCTACGAGCCGATGTTCCCCAAGGAGATGTGCGACGTCAACCCGGCGATCATGTCGTCGCTTTCGCCTAACGCAGACGAGAACCACGACTTCTTCTCGGGCAGCGGTTCGTCGTACGTCATCGGCAAGGCAGAGGCCACCGAAGACGAGGACTGGGACTTCTAGCCACCTCCCACAAAACACCGCGCCGCCCCTGATTCGCCTTGAATCAGGGGCGGCGCGGTGTTTTGTGGCGGGCCTATCGCTAGGCGTTTGCGTCCGCTCCGGCGCTCGTTTCGAGTTCCGGATCATCCTCACCGCCGGAGCCGGCCTCCTGAGCGCCGTTGTGACCCTCTGCGGGCTCAGGAGCCTCTGTATCGTCTTGATCCTCGCTCGCGGCCCCTGAGGGCGTCTCCGGGACTGCTGGGAGTTCTGCGCGGCCAGTAGGGGTCGGCTCGCTCGCAGCGGCCTCAATGGTGCTCGGAGTGTTCCGGGCGCGGTACATGAACGCTGCCATCGCTTCGCGCGACAGTCGAGCGCCGGGCTGGTACGCGAGGCCCTGGCTTGTATTCACGCCGGTGGTGAGGCCGGAGGCGGACATCCATCCGATTTCGCGGTAGAACTTGTGCCCGGGAGCGACGTCCACAAAGCGGGCGCCTGCGGTCGAGGCACCTTGGCCGAGCGCACGGTACATGAACGCCGCCATGGCTTCACGGGTGAGCGTCACTTTCGGGCGATACTCGCGCCGCGCGCCGACCTTTGTGCCGGTGGAGAGCTTCGCCTGGTGCATCCAGCTGATCTCGCGGTAGAACTTATCCCCGGGCTTCACATCCGAGAACGCCGAGGTGCTCGGAGCGCGGTACGAGCTGTTCCCATACTGACGGAACATGAACGCCGCCATGGCTTCGCGCGTGAGCGATTTGCTGGGCTCATACACCGGGCCGCGTGAGGTGGCCGTGCCGGTGGAGAGACCGGAGGCGTGCATCCAGTTGATTTCGCGTACGAATTTGTGATTGTCGGGCACGTCAATGAACGGGCCCGAGGTGACAGCGGGTTTCTCGCCGCAGTTTTGCAGAGTCCCCGACATCTCGGTCTTCTCCGCCGAGGTCACCCACAAGCCGTACTTCGCTTTCACGTCCACCTGCTTGGACACGTACGTGCAGCGGTACGCCTTGTTGCTCGGCAGCCAGGTGGCAGCATCGCCGTCGCCTTTCTGCATGTTCGCGGACCCATCAACCGCGAGCAGGTTGGCCGGGTCATGCGCCATAGCGGTGCGCTGCGCCTTGCTGAGCTGCTGCGCGCCCTTCTGCCAGGCATCCGAAAGCGCAACGACGTGGTCGATCTGCACCGCGTTCGAGTAACCGCCGGGTTCGCCGGTCCGGATGAAGTCGATCTTCTTGCCCGTGTACGGGTCGTTCAGGGTGCCGTGCGTGACGACGCAGCCGCCTGCGCGGGTGCGCACGTTCGTCATATCGCGTTTCAGAATGTCATCGCGCGTCTTGCACCCGTTTTTGTCGTAGTCAGAGCTGCTCACTTCGGGGCCGAATTGGCTCCGCGCGTATCCGGTTTTCGGGGCGCGGCCCTTCACCGGAAGCTGCGCCAACTGCTGCCGCGCGGTATCAACCGATGCCGCGGAGACCTCAGCGATAGCGACCGGCGGTTCAGACTCAGCGAACGCGGGGGAGGACGCGACGCCTGCGCCGGTGATCGCCAGCAGCGCAGACAGCGCGAGCACAAGGACGCGGCGCGCAGGTTTTTGGCGCACAGGGGAGTGTTCGAGGGGAAGTGGCATGCCGACCATCCTTACAGGAGTCTTGGAAATGTTCGAGCCTCATCTGCTCGATGCTTGCGCGTGAGCTATGGGACGGACGACGAGCGGTCCGGCGGGGCACAGTCTTGTGCGCAGGATTCAACGCGCACTTGATGGCCTTCGCGCGCCCACTATCCGCCCGCTACACCCGCGTGCGCTCGTGTCGGGCCGTGTTTCAAGATCGTTGAGTTCATGCGGGCCCACTTTCGCGGGGCGAACATCCTCATGCCCTGTTCACGGCCTCGCCCGATCACCCAGAAAACCCCGATTTCCAGCCCCGGCACGGACACCCGCTGTGTCGGCACACCCCTCGGACACCCCGAACACAGCCCAAAAACCATTCCTGACCAGGCGAAACGCTTTTGACACAGCCGACACACGTTTCTCAGAAAGGGGGTACCCCCACTGTATAGAGGAGGGGCGGGGCTTTCCCAGCCGAGCCGGTTTCTCTACCTACTACTACTACTACTTAATACTTTTTAAAATATATATATATATATATAGTGTGTCAGGGCTGTTTAGCGCTGCAATCATGCGGTTTTTGGGCTGTGTCGTTCTCGGGTCAGGCTGTGTCAGGCCGTGCCGGGGCCGAAACATCGTTGATTTCATGCGGAACTCGAAAACCGGCTGACACCGTGTTTTCAGCCGGATTTCGCCCGAAACAGCCGAAAACACGTCATTTCGAGCAGGCTTGAACATTGCATAAGGATGTTTGTTTCCCGCGCCTGATGCAGGGCCGTTCCAGCGCGGGAGGATGGAAGACGGGGCCCGAAAGCTTCCTGTGACATCCTCGGCGGTGCTAAGGCCCTTGCCGCTTCCCCACACTTCGCTCATAACTGAGCAGCGCCGCCAGTGATCCCACGCTCGCCCTCACCACTCCTCGCCAACTCTCGCGACACGCCGAAGCGCACTGCGCTGAATGAGCGCCGGTCTCATGCACAGGCATGAGCGAAAACAAGCAGCACAGGCATGGAGCAGGGGCTCGTCAGGCCGGCGTAAAGATGGGCGGCAAGTTTGCCCAGCAGCGCCGCACGGAGGCGTCCGGGCGAGGCCTGGCCCCCGAAGCCCACGACGAGCACCGCGCCGTGCTCGAGCACGAGATGGTCGAGCTGGATCAGCACCTGCGCAATATGTGGCGCAACAGCGGCGACTTTGACCGGGTGATCAGTGAACGCGAAGACATCCACCAGGACACGATGGTGCGCATGTTCGAGAAGGCCCGCAAAGACCGTCTCACGAACCTGGCGCAGGACCACGGCGGCCTCGCTCGCGTCATGCTGCGCCAGGAGCAGATGCGCCGCTCGAACAATGACCAGTCATCGCGTGAGCTCGCCGGGCGCGGTCGCCTCGCTGAGCGCCGCCGCGAGCTGGAGACTGAACTCGGCCGCGAGCTGGGGCGCCGTGAGTACGAAGCTCTCGCCGATGAGGTGCGGGAGAGCTTCCCACCCGGGAGGCGTCCGGCCCCGGATTACCACTTCTCGCTGAGTCAGGTCGTCACCTCTGACCTGTCCGAGGACGGCTTTGAAGATGGACAGATAGACCTGCGCCCATTCATCGCCCGCGAGGATGAGTACCGCTTCGAGCAGACTCCGGAAGACGGCGCCGAAGCGTTCGACCGCGCCACCGAGCGACTAGAGAGCAAGTCTGCGACGCGCCACGACCTCAAAGCCGACTTGTGGGGGGTCATGCGGGAAGCGGACGACCAGCTGCCCGCCACGCAGCGCATGACGGCCAATGAAGCCTCCGCTGCGCGCAAAGTGCTCAAGGCCGCCCGCGACGGCGCGTTCGGCGCGGCCGCTCGATTCGTGGACGGCGAATCCACTCCCGCGGAAGAACAGGCCTTGTTCGCCCCGTTCGGCGGCAAGCGGCTTTCGCCCGCGCAGCGCCTCGCGGTCGCCTCGAAGCTCAGCGAGCACGCTGACTTTGGGCATCACATCTGGAACTCAGCGGTGCTTTCCTCCACAAAGCAGGCGTCCACTCGCCAGGCCGCAGACCCCGCCTCAATCGAGGAGTTCTAAAGAACTCCCTTTGTCCGTGCCAGAGGTTCGCATGCGCACGGGTAGGAACGAAAACCTTCGAAAGGAAAAGCCATGGATCTTCTATCAGGCTGGAACAGCCTCTGGGGCGCAATCGGCGGCGGCGGACTGACAGTAGCGCTCACCGTGGTCGGCGCCGCCCTGATCGTTTTCTCAATCGTCGCGTGGGTGATCAAGAAGCGCGGTGGCGGCGGTGGGAGCGCTATGGCGGGCTTCCCGTGGTGGCCCGTTATTGGCGGCGCGATCTTGTGTGGCCCGGTCGTGACGATCCCTCTCGTGCTGGGCATTCTCCAGGCGGTCATCAACATCGGCATCGCCCTCTTCACGATGTTCGTCGGCCTGTTTTAACAGGCGCGGCGGGCCTCTCTCGATTCGGAGCGCAGCATGCAGCTGGCATATTCCCTCACTGACTTGACCGGTCAGCGCCGAAACGCGCATCGGTACATGATGGTGATGACGTTTGAGGTCCGCCGCCACACTCTACTGGTCACCCTGCTCGGAGCGCTCGCCAGCTTCCCGGTCGCTATGTTGTGCACCGCCATTTTCGGGCCTCCCGGATTCGTGGTGATTGTGCTGGGCATTCCGCTCACGCATCTACTGTTCGGCGCCCGGCAGCGCAAAGGCCTGCGTGTGTATCGCTACACGTCGATGCTGAACTCACGCAAGGCAGTCCGCGGGTTCTGGATTAACGGGCAGCCGTTCGCCACCCCGATGTTCATCATGCACCAGCCGACCGTGGTGGACGTGGCCGAGTCAAATCTTGAGCACGGCACAGCGCTCGTGCGCGGCAAGCGCGACCGCACCTATCAACGAAACACTTTGGGAGCCCAGGCACGTGCGTAAGATTCGATCCCTGGTAGCCGGCCTCGTGCTGGCCCTAATCGCGACGGTCAGTGTGCCCGCGCTCGCGTCGGCTGCCGCTCCTGTCTCCAGCCCCGCTACTCACGCTGCCGTGTTCGTCGCGGCCGACTCGTGCTCCAACGAGCCCGACTGCGCCTCGACCAGCGACAAACTGGTCACGATCAAGCGGTGGAAGGACGCGGCGAGCGGGTTTGACGCGAACGTCGGAATCACGGACGTGGGTCCGATGCTGGAGCTCGCTAATCGCAAGGTGCTGCAGGGGCAGTGGATCAGTGCGGGCAACATGAGCTTTGACTGGGCGCTCAGTGCTGTGTCATGGGCGGGCGGCTCGCAAGAGATGTACTCAGGTATGGCGTATGCCGTGGATCGAGTCGTCGCCGGCATTTTGAAAGCCTTCACCGGCGTGGCAGCAGTACCGGGCGCCAAGGGCATGAACTTCCTGACCCTGTCCATGGCTCTTGCCGCGCTGATCGCATTCTTCCAAGTGGTCAAGCAGACCCGCGGCGCAGGCGCGCAAATGTTCAAGCGCGTCGTGGTGATCTCGTTCATGATGGCATATCTCGGCTTCACCGTGTCGCAGATGATCGGCCCCGCTGGCCCCGCGGCCGCGGCCTCTGCCGCCGCGTATAAGCCCCCGGCGGGTACGCCGAGCTGGATCATCTCCAAGGTGAACCAGGGAGTGGACATGGTGGCCGGGCTTCCCGCCGCGATCGCGATGGAAGCAATGAGTAACCCGATGATGGTGAACGGGAAATACGGCGGCGACCTAGGCTGTTATAACGTGACCGCCGGCTTTGAAGAGAAGATCGCGCCGGAAGCAAAGAAGCCCGACAACCGCGGCCTGATGATGGAAGTGATGATCGACCGCACCTGGCAGATGACGGGTCTCACCACCTGGATCAAGGCGCAGTTCGGCAGCGGCAACACGATCGGCAACGACGTGTACTGCTACTTGCTCGATCTACGTTCAAGCGATCTGAGCTACCTGCAACGCATGGAGGCGACGCAGATCGCGTCGAACTTCGTCCACAAAAAGGGCGGGATGAACTTCCCCGGCTTCATGGTATCCACCCAGGGCGGCCGTCTCACTGCCATCCACACAGGCGCGAAAGACCTCGCGATTATCAGCCCCCAGTCGAACGAACAGAAGTACGCCGGAATCACCGCTCATGCAGCGTGCAACTGGAACGGCTCAAGCTTCGAGTTCCGTTCCGGGTTCAAGAACGGCTTCAATCCGAACAAAGGTCAGGACTCGAGCGCCACGAGTGACAAGGTGAGAGCGACGGGCGCGGGGTATAAGGATGGTTTCACCAGTGAAGTAGACGCCAATAAGGCGTGCTCTGCAGCGTTCACCGCCAAAGGGGAAGCGAACTTCTGGAAGGGGAGCGAGAACGGTGACGCCTCCAGTGAGATGCTTCCTGCGTCCCTGAGTGGCGCCATGCCCGAGCCAGACTATCTCGCAGGCTTCATCATGCCTGGTAATCAGGCGTCGATCGACTACAAGGTGCCGGGCCCGCGCACCAAAGACTTCATCTCCTCGTTCTATGGCACCACTGCGTCGAGCGCGACCCCGATTGTGTTTGTGTACTCGATATTGTCGTGGGCGGCCGCGCTGCCGTTCATCATCCTGTCAGTGGGCGTCATCATCTTGCGCCTCGTCATGGTGATGATGCTGATCGGACTGTGGGTGGCCCTGATCGGCGCCGCGTTCAGCACAAACCCGTGGGAAGACAAACTCAAGAAACCTGCCATGCAGGTGCTCACGAGCGCGATCATGACGACTGGCCTCGCTGGCGTGCTCGGGCTGGTGCTCGTCATTTCCACGAGCCTGACGCAAGTGATGCGTGAAATCCTTGGAGTGAGCACGGTCGGGAGCTCTGGTGCTGTCACGATGAGCATTCTCATTGCTTGCATGAGCCCCACCGTGACGCTTATCGGCATGAACATCATCTGGAAGAAGACGTTCAACGCCCCGAGCCCGATGACGCTGAAAGGCGCTCAGGCATGGGCGAAGGGTGCGCCGCTGGGCATGAGCGCTCTCGCCGCGGGCGCGGGCGGTGCGATCGGTGCGGGGCTCGCGAGCCGCATGGGGCGCCAGGCGTCCGGAGCGGCGAAAACGGCGGGCAAACGCTGGATTGAAAACCGCACGGACGGCATGATGGGCCGTGACGCGGGACGTTCCGGGCGTCGCTCCGGCATGGGCGGCGGCAGCATCGGGGCGAAAGAGACGATGGGCAAGGATTCACAGTTCCAGCAGGATCTTGCTGAGGCGAAGAACCAGCGGCTCGGCTCCCGGGCAAAGGGCCTGGGCGGCAAGCTCGCCGCGGGCGGCGCGGCGCTCGGTCTGGCCGCGAAGGGCGCTTGGCCCAAGCTGGCGTCGGGCGGTAAGAAGCTCGGCGGTGCTGCCGCGAGTGGCTGGCGCGCCGCGAAAGCGAACGCCTTGCTTGCCACCACTCCTGAGGGCCGCGCCATGCTCGCGCGCCGTGCGGGTGAGCGCGCGAAGCTAATGGGCGCAGCCGTGAAGCGCGGCGGTGCGATGGCGTGGGACGGCACGAAGGCCATGACCTCTCGCGCTGGCGAGCGCATGCTCTCGTCCGTGGGCCTCGATCAAGCTACGCGCGAGCAGATTGCGTTTGAGGCTCAAGCCCATGGGCACGGCGGACTGCGCCGCGCGGCTACGCTCGGTATGCACGCCGCCGGCCATGTCGGGGGAGCAGCGGGCCGCACGGTGGCTCAAGCCGCATCGCTTGCGGCGAAGCCCGTGCATTCAGCGGTCATGGCCGCGGCCGGCCCAGGCGCGTCAGTCGGCCAGGCATACGCCCGGCTCGGGAAGCAGGCCGCGGTGGTGGGCGCCTCAGTCGCGGTTCCGGCCGCGCTCCCGGCCGTGCTCGGCGCCGTCGCCCTGTCCAACGCGAACCGCTCCGTGAAGAGCGCCCGCACCGCCCGGGCCGAGCGCCAGGCGGCGCGTGACGAAGCGCTCGTGCAGGGTGTGCGTGCTCAGCGCGAAGCGGTCCAGGCGGCGGAACAGGCCGCAGCCGAGGCGGCTCAGCGCGCAGAGGACCAGGCGCAGTCGCAGGCTGGACACGCTGCGGACGCAAACGATACGCGTTCAAACAGGCGCTAGGGGCCGGTCTCACTCATGAGCATGAACGAAATACTCAAACGGCACGAAGCAGGCGCGAAACAGGCCGGTATGTCTGTGGGCGGTCAGTTTGCAGCCAGCATGCAAACGGAAGCATCAGGAGAGACGCTACGGAGTGTCCTGCCCCCTAACGAACCTAATGGGGCGCAGAATGGGGACATGTCTCACGAAGGATCATTCTGCTTCCCGCCGATTACACAAACCGCCGAGGAGCACATCGCGTTCTTCGAGCAGGCCGAGATTCCCGAGATCACCTTGTCCAATGTGCAATTCGCGCATGAAGACTACATTCGTAGAACAGCAGACGAGCGAGCGCGGAAGCAGTTCCACGAGTACGAAAACACCCCAGAGTATCGAGAGTGGGAGAAGACATTCGTCGGGCTCGGGTCGGACTACTTCCAGCGCGCAGCCAATGAGCGACTGAACAAAATGCGCGCTGCGCATGAAGAAGTCATCCGCGAGCACGTCGAGCTCCGCCCTTCAGACATTCGCCCGATCGCCCGTTACGGCCAGATGTTCTACCGCTCGGGACACCTCAGCGCCGCCGAGACGAAGAAGATCGACGAGCACGTCGTTGAAATCAACGGCGAGAAGACCACGCTGAATGCCCTCGCCGGGAAGTACAAATTTCACAACTGGATCGCGGACGCCATCACGACGAACGATCTGCGCGCGGCGCGGTCCACGGAGCGGCTGTGGCAGCTCATGAATGATCGGCTGTAGGCAGAGCTGGACTGGGCGAGCCTCTTGCGCAGGACTCGCCTGAGGCTAGGGCGCGCCGGTCCGGCGACCTAGCCGTCCTTCGCTGTGCACAGGCTCTATTCTGGAGACGGGCCTATTACCGGGAGTGACATGACGACTGATCGACCGCGCATTGATGTGCTGCTGGACCGCATTTCTGACCCTGGACTGCGTGGCCAGCTCCGGGCAGAAGTGAGCGAGTTGTCCGGTCAACGGAAGTTCGGTCTGGTGTACGAGGGGCATGCCCCCGAGGCCATTCGACTGCCGGGAGCGCGGGTGAAGCGCGGTGCGACGGTGCAGTATCGCACCGGATCGGATCACCGCATCTGGAAGGTGCTCCGATCCCGCGCGGGTGCCGCAACCATCGCCACGCGTGACGGCGACCGCGCCGAAGATGTGCCGGTGAGTGATCTCGTGGTGGCCCGAGAGCTCGGCGACCCGGTCTACCCGGGTTTCACTCCGCTAGGGTCAATTGAACGGGGCGGGGATAAGCCGCATCATCTCGTCATCCAGGGCGAGAATTACCACGCTCTGCAAACGCTGCTGTACACGCACAAGAACGCCGTCGACCTGATCTACATCGACCCGCCCTACAACACCGGCGCAGGCGACTGGATCTACAACGACCGCTACGTCGGCGACGCGGACGCATACCGCCACTCCAAATGGCTTTCCTTCATGGAGAAGCGCCTCGCCCTCGCCCGCAAGCTCCTGAAACCCACCGGGATTATCGTTGTGGCAATTGGGGATCATGAGCACCATCGACTCAGGATGCTGTTAGATCAGGAGTTCGGTGAAAAGAACTTCATTGCAAATTTTGTCTGGCAGGGCGGAGGGTCATCGCTGTCCCGTTTCCATGCTGGCGGCATTGACTACATGCTGACCTACTCTAAGGACATGACTGCACTCACGGAGAGCGATGTGAGATGGAAGGTTGAAAAAGAAGGCCTAGATGATGTTCTGAATGCCGCTGCTGATTCATGGGAGAAATCCGGCCACGACTCAGAGATCGCTTCAAAGCTTCTTTCAAAGTGGTGGGGAAAGAACAAGTCAAAGTACGACCCGGGTCTCGGGGATAACGTCAAGATTGATGACAGTGGGCAGGCTGTAAAAGTGGGCGACTTGGGCAATAGCGTTTACCGCCCCAACCTTAAATACCCGATCACAGACCCCGTCTCCGGAGTTAGATATTCACCGCCAGAGAACGGATGGAGATTCCGCCGTGAGGTAATGGATGAGTTAATCAGTAGCAACTCAATACTTTTTGGATCACGCCCTCGTCTGAAAACTCCACTGGTCAAGATGTCCATGAGAAGCGTAATGCCTAGCTTCTACAAAGACCGACGGTCCGCAAGCCAACACTTAGCAAAGGTGCTGGGTTCAAAAGATTTTCCCTTCCCGAAGGATGTGGAAGTCATTTCCAAGTGGATCAATATTGTCACCTCACGAAACAACCAAGCAGTCGTACTTGACTTTTTTGCAGGGACTGGCACCACAACCGAGGCTGTTATGCGACTAAATGCCGTGGACGAAGGGAACCGTCAGGCGATAGTCGTTACCAATAACGAGGTAGCCAAGACTGTGGCTGACAAACTCACTAAGCAAGGGGTGAAACCAGGTGACGATGAGTGGGAAGCTCAAGGTGTTTTTGAAAAAGTCACGCGCCCACGCGTTGCGACAGTTGCAGAAGGAACGCGGCCTGACGGTTCGATTTTCGGAGGCCCACTTAATGAGAACGTCACTTTCTTAAAGCTTGACTATCTCGAGCGTGACGATGTGGAGCTGGGGAAGGCGTTCCGACAAGTGGCAGAGCTGCTGTGGGTGAAGGCAGGATCGGTGGGACCAGTGATCGCTGAGCGGTCTGATTCTTACACGTTCACGGACCGGTATGGCGTGCTTTTCGACACCGATCGAGGCACGGGCTTTGAAGCTGAGGCTGCCCGCCGCGGTGTTGCGATGGTCTTCGTGATCACCGACTCGGCAGAGGTGTTCGGGGCAGTGCATCGCGCGTTACCTGACACCATCCGTGCGGTGCACCTGTACCGGAACTACCTCTCGAACTTCGAAATCAACACTCGGAAGGCTCTCTGATGGAATACACGCTGCACCCGTACCAGTCGGCGGCGTCCGCGAAGATCACTTCTTGGGTGCGCCATGAACAGGGCGGAGAAGATAACGTTGTCATCACACTGGCCGCCCCGACAGGGGCCGGTAAAACGATCATCTCTGCCGACATCATCGAGCGGCTTCTGCTCGGTGACAGTCAAGGTCCCGGTGACGAGGGGTACACAATTCTGTGGCTATCTCTGTCGCCGACGCTGAATGAGCAAACGCATGACAAATTTGTCCAGGCCTCAGCCGAGCTGGCCGAACGCAGTCACATCATTGACTCTTCCAGCGAGTTCGTGAAGCGTTCGCTGGAGCCGGGGCACATCTACTTCCTGAACCCACACAAGCTTGCTCCGTCAGCGAGCCAGTATCGGGCATCAAACGCGCGAGACATTGATTTGTGGGACACTCTCGCAGGCACCGCGCTCAGGGCTGGGCGAAAACTGGTGGTGTTCGTTGACGAGGCACATCGAGGGACGGGCGGCACCAAGTCGTCGGACAAAGCGCACGCCACGCTCATGCACCAGCTTTTGAGCGGCACGGGCAAGGGAAGTGTGCCGATGCCGATTGTGATTGGCGTGTCCGCGACCCCTCAGCGGTTCAATAATGTGTTCCCCGACCGCGTGCGGCGCCCGTATGTCGTGGACGTGGACGATGTACGCGCGTCAGGGCTCGTGAAAGACAAGCTACTGATCGCTCACCCGAATGAGGAGATCGCTGCCGACATCACGATGCTCGGAGTGGCGGCAAAGCACCGCGCCGACATGGCTGAGCTGTGGGCGGAGCATTCCGCCGCGACCGGCGACGTCCATGTGAATCCGATTCTGGTGTTGCAGATTCCAGCGAAGCCGACCGATGAGCAGCTGGCCGCCTGGGTGCGGGAGATGCTCGACTGTGACGCGTCGCTGCGCGCGTCGAATATTGTGCACGCTCTCGAGGGAGGGAAGACGCTGCACGCCGGCCCGTACGCGCTGGACTATGTTGATCCGTCTCGCATCCAGGAGACTAATCGCGTGAAAGTGGTGCTGTTCAAGGATGCGCTGACGACGGGCTGGGATTGCCCGCGCGCGGAGGTGCTCGTGTCGCTGCGCGGCACGAGTGATGACACGATCATCACGCAGCTTATTGGACGCGCCGTACGCACGCCGCTTGCGAAGCGTGTGACCGGAGACGAAGAGCTGAACTCAGTGCGCGTGTACCTCCCGCATTTCGACCAGGAGGCGACCGAACGCGTAGTGGGCTCGTTGAACAGTGGCGACGACGCCGTCGCTTCTGAGGTGACCATGAACCCGGTGCGGGTGGAGCGCAACCCCGCTGTGCCTGATGCCGCCTGGGATGCCCTGGCAGCGCTTCCCACCTGGACAAGGCCCGCGAAGACGGCGAAGTCCGAGGTAGACCGACTGATGCGATGCGCGAAAGAAATTATGCTCACGTACGAGCTCGTGGATGCGCCGATCGCGGCCGCGGAAAACGCTGTGAGGTCTGCGATTAGCACGCACTTTGAGGCGAATAAGCAGTTCGTGCTCGACAAGCTTGATCAGTACGCGGAAGTGGACTTTGACTTGCGCGAGTTCGAGCTGTTCACAGGCACTCAGACTGGTGTCACCCAGGGCCGCCGTGAGATCGTGTCCGGCAACATTCTTGACCTGTACAAGCAGGCCAAGGGAAAGCTGCCCGGCAGCTCAGCTGACATCGCCTTCAAGCAATTCGCTCAGCTGCCGCCGTTTGACGAGGACACGGCCGAAGCGCGCCTAGCAGTGGCAGCTATCGCGGCGCATCCTGAGACCGTGACGGTGATTGAACAGCATGCTCGCGTCCTGCTAGACACTTGGTTTCGCACGTATATGAGCACATTGTCCGCCACGAATCGAGCCGGGGCGGAAGCGTTCGCGCAGCTCATCGGTGAATCCACCCAGTCCCAGCAAGTACCGCTTTCGCTTCCTGTTCCGGGAACGGTGCGATGGCATGACACGCAGTGGGACCGACACTTACTGGCAGCCGCGAGAGACGAGACAGTAGCGGAGGGCCAGACAATTCCAAAGGGGAAGTACCCCGCTAAGATTTCATCATCGTGGGAAGAGCGGATCCTCGACTACGAGCTCGAGAGCCCGTCCACGGTCGGCTGGTACCGGAACCCTACCGGCGGCCCCGCAGCGCTCGGCATACCGTGGGGAGTGCCTGGTCAGCAGCGAGTCATGTACCCGGACTTCCTGTTCTTCCGTCAGGAGGCTGACGAGGTAACAGCGTCAATCATCGACCCTCACGCCCCGCGCGAGGCTGACACTCTGCCGAAATGGCGTGCGCTTGGAAGGTATGCCGCCGACAACGCGGACAAGCTGGCCCGGGCATGGGCCGTCATTGATCGGATGGGCACGGATGAGCTCCTGTTTATCGACCTTGCTCACGAGCCGGTGCGCACCGCCCTGGAAGCGGCAGAGCATCGCGGCGGCGGTGAGACAGAGGTGCGTCAGGTGTTCGACCGTCTCGGTGCCAGGTACCTCGCAGGGTAGCCCCTCACACCCCACCCACCGGGTTCGCATGCGTCACAGGCAAGTAAGCCTGATTCCGCTGCGCAAGTGAGGTGCCCGTGTCCACGAAAGACCAGATCACGCTGTTTGCGAGTCGCGGTGCCCGGTTTCGGTACATGCTGGGTGGGCGCCCGGCGCGGATCACACTGGTGAGCACAGTGCTCGCGGGCATGATCACAGGTGGTGTGCTCGGCGGGCCGTCGCTCGTGGACGGGTTTCGTGAACTGACGGGGATCTACACCGAAGAGGAGCTGGAAGCCGCGAAGCAGTTGGCTGCGGATCGGGCGGAGGCGCAGTCGTCGCTGTCTACTGAGCTCGCTGCCGCTGAGGCGGAGCTCGAGGAGCTGGCGGGAGGGAAGCTGAAATCGAAAGGCATCACGACGGCGAAGAAAGGGCTCGCGCAGTATGTCTCGGATGCGTCAGCGCTGCTGACGGACGAGGATGCTGAACCGTCTGCAATCCTTGCGGCGCGCGATGACCTGGCCCGTGGCCGCGAGACCCTGGCAGCATCTGTCCAGGCCGAGGAGAAGCGTCTTGATACGGAGAAAGCCAAGGCGGTAGCGGCGAAGAAGAAGCGTGACGCGGCGGCCGCGAAAAAGAAGCAGGAGCAGGAAGCGAAAGCGGCGGCCGAGCAGGCTGAGCTCGATCGGCAGGCGCAAGAAGAAGCCGCGCAGCAACAGCAGTGGGATGACGGCTCCTATGCGCCGCCTCCGAGCACCCCGACCGCCCCACCGCCGGTCGCGCCGCCCCCGCCTGAGACGGCCCCTGTGGCGAGCACGTCGTTGCCGGTGAGCTGTCCGGTGCCTACTTCGGTGACGTTTACCGCCGTGGGGGGCGGTACCGTTTCAATTAGTGCGGGCGGTGCTTCGAACTCCGGAGCTGGGAGCGCCTCGGTGACCGTGACGGTCAGCGGATCTGCGACAGCGTTCGCGACTGGCTCGGGCTCCATTTCGATCGGCGCCACCGCCTGCTAGTCGGCCACGCGTGGCACTGGGCGGAGCTTGCCGTCGGTACTGCGCCAGCCGCGCAGGAAGTGGCGCTTCAGCCGTCGCTCGACCACACCGCCGGTGGGGCTGTTCGCCCAGGCCTGGTAGTCGGCAGGGGCGGGGTGTTCTCGGCCACCGAGCATGTCCCAGACGAGCGTCATCACGGCGCTGCAGTGGACGCAGCCGCGCAGGCCCTGGTTTTCGACGGGGCGCTGGCAGTATGCGCAGGCGGGTGTTTCAGGCATGAATCCTCCGAGGGTGGTCTGCTGATGGACGCGCGGGCGCGGGCGCAGCTCGGCCGGCGGCTTCGAAGCGGCGCGCGGCGACCATCTGTTCATCGACGGTGAAGATGATGCGGTCCCAGAGCTCGGATTCGAAGTCTGGATAGTCCTCTTCGAAGCCGTGGTCGCGCTGCATCCCGGAAGCGATCATGGTCTGCCAGGCGAGCTGTTCACGCCATTCGTCATCGGTGTACTGGGCTTGCAGGATCGGCTTGCGTTCGTCGATCATACGCAGCACTCGTGCCGGGCCAGTGAGAAGCGAGAGCTCTGCTTCGTGATGTTGAGCAGCGACCTGCTGCCGCTTTGTCTCCGCCCGCCGCTCGGCGTCGCGTTGGCGGCGCCGAGCGATACGGCGCCGAGTGATTTCGTCCTCGCTCGTGGCGAGTGTGGTGTTCAGCACTTGCGCGAGCTGCGGAAGGATACTTTCGTTCCACTTCAGGGACGGTTGATACCACTCGCCCTGTGTCAAGCGCAGCTTGCTGGCCTGATCGGTGGGGGCGATTTCATCGTAGGGCGGCGCTCCTTCGGCGAGGCCTAGGTCGATGAGGCCTTCATGCAAGCGGGGGAGCGGCACTCCGAGCGTGTCCGCGAGGCGCTCCACGGAGACGTATCTCTGAGGCATGGCAAGCTTCCTTTCTTCCGCCGCGCCGCACATGGCGCGGGTCTGCTGCTTGCGCTATAGGACGCGCCGCCGGGTTCGCATGCGTCAAGGGAAACCAGCTCCCAGCGGAAGGCGCACCATGTCGGAGAAGCAGAAGAAACCCGAAGACGAAGCAGTAGACCAGGTGGTCGGTTTTCTCACCAGCACTAAGGGCTTCATCGTGGTGGGAGTGCTGCTTATCGGCCTTGTGATCGGCACGATCTGGAGCGCGCTGACATGACCGCGCGAGCGACCCCTGGGCAGGTAGTGGGCCGCGCAGGCGGCGGGCTCGATGACGCTTCCTGGGCGGCGAACGACGCCGTGCGCCGGATCGGGCAGGAAGCAGAAGTGAAGACCGGGATGGCGCTCGCAAGCGTCGTGCTGCAAGGGCCTTCGGTGCTGCATGACCTGCGCATCCCTATTCCCGGCATCAAAGCGAACATCGACCACATCATTGTGCACGGCGACACGGTGCTCATTCTCGATTCAAAGAACTGGGCGCCCGGCCTGTACTGGACTCTGCGTGGCGTGACGCGTCGCGGGCTAAAAAGGTTCGCGCCCGCAGATAAGAAGACACTGCCGATGGCACAGGAAGCGATCGAGCGGTTCCTGCGCCAGAAAGGGCTGCACGCGAAAGTGGTCACCCCGGTGCTCGTGGTCTGGTCGAGCGGGAAGCCGAACTTCACGTTCTTCCGCGCTCCAGGTGGCACTCGTGTGGTGCGCGGAGAGCAGATTGAGCGGTGGGCATCGCGGAACACCAGACGTAAGAATGCGCAGGCGAGCCTGCTTGTCGCGCTGACCGAACTCGTGTACGGAAAGTAGTAGTACTCATATGGCCGCCCCGAAACAGTCCCAGCCGAGCCCGTCACCCACGCCGTTCGTGCTCGCCGTCGCAGTGGTCGCGTCGCTCGCCGCCACCTACTTCATGCTGCCCGGCGCGCTGGTGCTGTGGCTCGGCATGCTCATCGCCGCGGCGATGGCGCAGCCTCCGCAGCTCACGGGGCCGAAAGACCCGATGACGCAGTATCCGGGACCGGGGAATCCGGGGGAACAACGGAAACTGAACAGTTACCGTTTCTGGCAGGAGATGAAAGGGGCGCTGTGGCTGCCAGAAGTGCCATGGCCGGTGACCTGGTCCCAGGTGGCGGGGCTCGGGGTCGCCGCGATGGTATTCACGCTCCCGACAACGACGCTTGCGCCCGAGTGGGCGTGGGTGAACGCGGTAGCCGCGTATCTTCTCATCACAAAGACCGCCGCGACGAAGCGCCGGTTCGCCGCCGAAGGCGACCTCAAACCCGCGACCGAGGTCGCCACGCTCGTGAAGCGTGCCTCGGGCTCGGGAGCACAGATGGCGCAGGTCATCATCACGGCGGCGGCGGCGATCCTTGTGGGCGGCGGAGTGATGGTCGCGGCGATCGTGTACGACTGGTATCTGGTGTGGCCTCATGCTGTGCTCGCGGCCGGGGCGGGAATCACCGCAGCGGCCATCTTCGGGCACGCGTTCGTGGTGAAAGAGACGCTCACTCCGTGGCGCGAGACCAGTGAAGCGCGGGCGGAGTGGAAGAGCCGTTTTGAATCCATGGCGAAGGTGAAAGAGTTCCCTCGCCTGGTAAGCCATCGCCGGATCGGCGCGCACGGCGAGGGCCGTATCGACGTGTTTGAAGCTCCCGCTTCCGAAGGCGCCCGGAATTGGATTCCCATGCCGGTCGGAGTGGAGCCGACCCTGCCCCCGAACACGCTGGCGTGTTTCAAAAGCACTCCGGACGTGGACGCGGAAGGGCAGCCGATCACGGTGAGCCGGTCGGCGTTGAGGTTCCAGGCCTTGACCTGGCGCGGCGACCAGACCCCTGACATTACGATGCCAGAGATTGAGCCGGACGTGCTAACAGCGTTCCTGGACCTGTACGTCTCGAAAACCGCCATCGACGACTTCGGGGCGGACTATGAGCTCATCGCGACCGGCCCTCCAGAGGCGCTGCATGCGGACGGTTCGCAGACCGCGGCTTGGAAAGTGGAGTACGCGTTCCCGGCCGCGGACTATGACGTCGCCCACTCGGTGCGCATCGCGGCAGAAAAGATGCGCATGCACCTGGGAGTGGAGGCGTACTCTCAGGGGAGCGCCCTCTACGTGGGTGCCGTGACCGCTGAGACCACTGAACTGCGTGACAGCAGCATTATCGAGGAGCTCGAAGCGGAAGCAGAACGCACCGCATGGAATACCCGTTGGACGGACATGGCCTCGAATCTGCAGGCGCCGTCTTACCGGCCTGAAATGAACCTGTCGTCCAGCGTGCGCGTGACGAGCCACAGCTCACCGCTCGCGATCGAACGGCGTGTGTTCCTCACGCCGAACGGTGGCGACCCGGAGACGTACTTCGCGAAAGTGAACGTCGAACAGCTTCGGACTGCGCTGGATGCAAAACCGTGGGCGGCGATGAGCCACTACACCGACGCGCGCGGCCGCTTCCCCGGCGCCCTGGCGGTGTATTTCTCAGAGGTCGCCATTCCGCGGAACCCTGCTGACATTTCCCCGGCCGGGGACCAGCCTGAGCGCGCCACTCGTGCACGCCCGGGTGGCCGGCCGGGAGCGAAGCCAGCGGTGCCTGAAGCAGCGCTGTGGGCGATCACAGGGGCGCTGAATGAAGGGTTCAACAGTGCGAAGCTCACCCGCCCGGAGGTGCTGCGCGTGGAGCCGCTCACAGACCGCACCTCAGGCACGCACATTTGGAGCCTGATCATGAGGCTGCATAAGGGTGTGACGGCCGCTGACGTGAAACGTAACGCGGAGCGGATTAGGCAGACGCTCGGCTGTGACTGGTTCCGGGTGACGGAGCACCGGGACGGCTGCCAGATTGTGTGCGGCGCTTCGCCGACCCATCCCCGGGTGCGGTTCGCTACTCCTGAGCAGGAGCAGGTCGCGGCGAGCCTCGACTGGGAGCAGGCGTTCCTCGACTCGAAGATTGCGTCCACGGACGGCCGGGTGCCGCAGCTCACGAAGATGAGCACACTGCCGAAGAACGAGCTAGTGAAGCAGATCACGTTCACCATGCCGCCCGGGGTGGACCTTGCGAAAATGCGTGACAAGATCGGCATGCTCTCGAGCGCGACGAATAATGCGTTCCTCGACATTCAGCAGGGGCAGGAAGCAAAAGAGGCGGTGGTGCGGGCCGCGGTGCTCAGCCCGATGCCGAAGCTTGCGCCGTTCGACTGGGACGAGATTCACGCCTCGAACGCGGCCCCGTTCGCCACGAACATTGAGGGTGAGCCGGTCTCGTTCTCCCCGAAAAAGATGGTGCATGCGCTTATTCTGGGCGGTAGTGGCAGCGGCAAGCAGCAACCCCTCTCGACCCGTATCCCTGTCCCGGTGTCGACGAAGTATCCGCGCGGCTGGGCCACGGTCGGGGACCTGGACGTCGGCGACACGGTGTACGGTGCGCATGGTGAAACCGCCCGCATCACGAGCTTCACGGACACGAGGACAGAGCCGGTGTACGTGTTCGAGCTGAGTGACGGTCAGGAAGTGCGCTCGTCAGCCCATCACCTGTGGCCGGTCCGCTCGATCAGTAATCGGAAGAAGCTCAGCGGCGAGCGCGGACACTGCACCGCCGTTGCGCGCCAGAAGTTGCTGGATGAAGCGGCCCGGTTCCGCCGCCGCGCTATTGAGGTCGGCCCGGAAGTGGGAGCCACCGCCCCGCAGATCGCTGAACTCGCCGGGATCAGTTACACTCAGCTGCGGTACGCCGAGGTGCTGCACGAGGATCTGCAGCGCACCGCGCTCATACCGACCCAGAAATCTGCACAGGCGTACGACATGACTCGTGCGTTGGAAGAAATGACTCGAGTAGCCCACCAGCGCGGCGCGTACCGGATTGACGGCCATCAGTGGACGGCCCAGGATCTGTCCGACTTGGAACTTGACGGGCAATGGCTGCCGATCTGCACCCTCGCAGATGTGCTCGTCCGGGGCGACTCGTCTCGTGTTCAGCGCAAGGCGGTACGTGCCATGATCGACCGCGCCGGAGCACTGGCTCGCCCCGGCACCGCTTGGCAGCGGCAGACCGTCTACCCGGCCGATGAGATTCTCACACTCCTGGCTGGGGCCTGGGAGGTCCGCGCAGCCGGTCACGCTCCCGCTCCGGTGCAGGTCGTTCGCACTGAAGAGATCGTCCGGCGGCTGCATTCCGAGCGTGGCGGGGCGAACTGGTCTATTGACCTGGCAGCTGCGATCGAGGGTGAAGATATAGACCTACCCCTTGATCCGTACGTGCTGGGGGTCTGGCTTGGGGACGGCTCGTCAGGCACGGGCGCGATTACCAGCATGGATACTGAGATTATTGATCGCGTCGTTGAGGCAGGCTTCACTGTATCCTCGGTTCGACAGAAGTCGAACACTCTGGCATCTACCTATCGACATGATCGCCTGTGGGCTTCCCTTCGCACGCTAGGGCTTGAAGAGCTTCGCACGGCGAAGGGCTCGATCAAGCTGAACAAGCGCATTCCAGCGACATATCTCAGAGCATCACGGACGCAGCGCTTGGAACTCCTGCAGGGGCTCATGGATACGGATGGCACAATAGGCGAGGGTAACTCGTCGTGCGAGTTCTCAGTCACACACGAGGGCCTTGCGCACGACTTCCTCGAGCTTGCACGCACGTTGGGGATCAAGGCAGGCATCCGTTCCTCCCCTGCGTCCTACACTCTCGAAGACGGCTCAAGAGTGTTCCCTGGAAGCACTCGCTACCGGGTGATTTTTACGACCATGCTGCCAGTGTTCAAACTGACACGCCAGATCAACCGTCTGCCCGCACAAGTGCGCAGCACCCAGGAGCGGCTCTACATCATCAACGTGCGCGTGGAAAAATCGGAGCCGCAGCGATGCTTGAGGATTGATTCACCGTCGCACGTGTATCTGACGGACGGGTTCGTTCCGACGCACAACTCAGCCGCTATTCAAGCGATCCTCACGCCGGCCGCAATTCGGGGCTGGGAGCTGTGGATCCTTGATTCGGTGAAGGGCGCTGCTGACTTTAAGTTCCTGGAGCCGTACGCGAAAGGGTTTGCCACGAAGCCGGAGACGGTCGCCGAGGCGCTGCGTCTGGTGTATGAGGAGGTTGTGCGCCGGAAGGACATGAACTCGCAGTACGGTGTCTCGCATGTGTCTGATCTTCCTGCCGCGGTGCGACCGCGGCAGATTGTCGTGATGATCGACGAGCTGCTGAGCGCGGTCACGAAGGACCCGGTGCCGAAAACGACCGGCCAGGAGGGTGAGGATGAGCTGCGCGACATTGAGGAGAAGCGCGCCCTGAACATGGTGAAAGCGCAGATCGGTACGATCCTCGGGCGCATCTCGCGCGAGGCGCGTTCGGCGGGCGTGACACTGATTTCGGCGAGCCAGTCGCTCACGAAGCAGGAGACCGACGGCGTGCCGGGGGTGTTCGATGTGAAGAAGCAGGCCGGTGCGCGCATTCTGCTGGGTAAGTCGAACTACGGCCAGCGGATGGGCGCGTTCAACGACCCTGATTCCGCGCCTGATCTTGGCGAGGATGTGCCGCGCGGCCGCGGCATTATGGAGACGCCCGAGGGCGCTCCTGTGGTGCTGCAGTCCTGGTTTGATGGCCGCCCGAAGCTTCCGAACGGGGATGACAACCCCGATGTCGGCGCTGAGCATATGGAGTCTATGCTGCGCCAGATCGCAGGCGTACGCGACCCGGAGACCGACACGCTGCGTGACGCTGATCTGATGCCGAAGAACGCCGGGATCGACGTGTTCGGCGCGGTGATCACTGAGCCTGAGCTAGATGACGAAGCGCATGAGGAAGAGGTGGTCGATCTCGGCGAGCTGGAGATCGACCTGGACTTCGATTTCAGCTTCGATGACGACGAAGATGGTAGCGGCGGAAGAGAGGTAGTGCCGGAAGCTCAGGTGGAGGTTGAACCTGAGATTGAAGCTGAGCCTGAGCTCGCCGTCGCGCCCCTGCCGGAACCGGTCTTTGACGTGGCTGAGGCAGGAGCAGCGCCTCCAGTGCATGTCGAACCTGAACCTGAACCTGCCACGTCTCCCGCGCCGCCGGCGGTCCCTGTGCCTGTGTTCCAGCCGCTCGCCCCTCCTGTGTCGTTTCAACCGCTGTCTGCTCCGGCGGCGCGCCCTGCGCCGATGACCGTTCCGGAGCCAGTCTCAGCACCCGTGGCCGAACCAACTCCGCCGCCACCTGCTGTTCCCGCTCCGGTCACCCCGCCCGCTCAGACTGAGGCGCCGAAATTTGAGGCGGCCAAGCCGAAAGGGCCGGTCAGGCCGGTCATCAATATCGAGTTCTGATCCGGGCCCGGGTCTTGCGTAGCCCGGGACTAGTGCGAGAACATGGGCACGGGCGGCCCCGCGCCGTCCGTGCGGAAAGGAGCCCATGATGAACTGGACCCCGAGAGAGCGCCGAGACGGCACCTGGACGGTGGAGCACGCCGGTGGTCAGCCCGCGCCTCTGCCGCTGCCGCCGCTCGGTGAAGCAGACGCCGTACTGCTGGCGACGCGGTTGAACCGAGCGGGTGCGGATCACGAAGCGCTGCAAGCCGCGCTGGCAGGAGAGCCGCTCACTCCTACCGGCGTGTTTCACGCGATCGACCTCGCCGAGCTGGAACGAGAGAATTAGCGGGCGCCCGCGCAAACAAGCGAGCCCACCCAGGGTATGCGATTCTCTGGGTGGGCTCGCTTGTTTGCGCGGGCGCTAAAACGCGGGGATGCCCTGGACGGGCTCATACCCGTCGCCTTCACGCAGCGGGATCGCGGGTGTGAGTGGCGTGAAGTCTTCCGGGCAGTACGGCAGCTCTTCGGGGATCAGCTCCCCGTCTGCGGCCGCGAGTCTGAGATGAGACATGCGCTCACTCTACCCGGTCACGCCGGCGGCGCCGGAGATGTAGGCGAGCACGACGTACGGGCCCGCCCCGGCGATGATGTACAGCGCGATCGTGAGCGAGGCTCGCCCGACAGTGTGCACCGCCTCGGAGATGGCGTGCACGCCGCGCAGCGCGGTGCCTGTTTGAGCGCCGTGCGCCGCGAGACACGCAACCGACGCTACGAGGCTTACCTGGGTGGCGAGACCGAACGCTGGGCCGGTGATCGCCAGCCCCACCGCCACGAACGAGGCCACCACGGCACCGCCGAGCGCTGTGAGTCTCAGATGCAGACCTGTGAACCGCGTCCTGGGCCAGCGCAGTGATGCACCAGCAGTCGCCAGCCAAGCCAGGCCGGGGAGGATCAGGAGCCACCAGAGCTGTATCTGGACGGCAGTGGCGATAAGCATCGGCAGCACGACCGCCCCGATGAATGCGCCTGCCCAGCGCGCGGCGGGCTTGAGCGCGAGCACCAGGCGTCGGTGCCGACCGATCCCACCGAGCGCGAACCCGGTCACCGCCGCCGCTGACCCGAGCAGTGTCCCGTTCAGGCCTGCCACCGGGTCGGTAGCCGCGGCGATGTAGGACGCGGCGGCGAGCGCCACCCAGGCGATCGCCGCCGCCAGGGAGAATCCGTTGATCCTTCCGGCGGCGGCGCGGAGGCGGCGTGCTAGACGGCCCACTGGCTGGCGCTTTCAAGCTTCTGCGGGGAGAGCTTCATGCTCGCGAAGTCGATGCCGACGTTCGGGTCGTATTCGCTGTCCGCCCCGAGGAGGCGAATGTCATGCACGACCCGCACCTTGCGGTTGCCGCCTTCCATTTTCTCCATGCCGATATTGACCATCACCTTATGGCCGCGCAGCGACCCGGCGTAGTTCGCGAGCGCGGCCGCGCCGCCGCCGTCGGTGGTGATGCCGGTGCGGAAGTATTCCTGCCCGGCGGGCGCAAATTCGGGATGCACCTTGGTCTTGAGGATGATGATGGCGCGGTTCGAAGAAATCTCACGGTCCACGTGCAGCACGGTGCCGGTGAACTTCTTCCACTCAGCGACGTCGCGCAGCCGCCATTCGATGCTTTCGAGTGCGCCGTCTGCGAGGGAGGCAGGGGTGTAGAGCGGCGCGATGCGCTCCATTTCGGCGGTGATCTGCGCAATGCTCGCACCGGGGCCGGCGGACATGACCGCGAGGCGCATGATTTCTGAGCGCTGCTCAGGGGTGAATTTGAAGGGCTCGGCCATGATGAATCTCCTTGAATGGGGCGGTTAGGCGGTGAACGGGGTGGTTTCAGCGGCGGGGAAGAGCGCCGGGAGCTGCTCGACGCCCTCGTGGGTGAGGGAGACGGCGGCGTGCACTTCATCCATGGAGCGCATCAGGAACATGGCCGTGTTTTCGACGCGCTGGATCCAAGCGACCCAGGCGGCTTCGTCCGCGCCGAACGGGGCGTCGAACGTCATCATCACGCGCTTGACGTGGAACAGGGCGCGACTGGCGGCGCCGACCTGCATGCCCTGGGTGCCGGTGAGGTCGTACTGCACGCGGGTGGCCATGCGGGCGATCAGCTTCGACAGAGTGAGAAGCTGCGCGGGGCCGACACCGGCTGAGGTGCGGTTCTTGATGTATGAGAACGCGAAATCTTCGATGTCGGCGATGTTCTTCGCCGCCCAGCTGTTGAGGTTCAAGACGCCCTCGATCGCTTCGACGGAGGGGAGTGCTTCGGCGCGTGGGGCCTGGGTGATGGTGGTCATGACGTTCAATTCCTTTGATGGGTCGGCGGCCACGGCCGGTGCGGGGGTGGCATGTATCGCTATAGGACGCGGGGCAGACTCTTCGTTTTCGAGCCGGTCGCGTTCCGCGAACTCGGCATAATATGCGTCGTCGTGGAGTCCTACATTCGTGCCGTCGCGGCGCACGACAGGGATGCCGAGCGCTACAGAGGGCCGCTTTCCGGCGGCGGAGCGAGTGGCTTTCAACGCTTTCGCCCGCATCGTTTCGAGGCTGTTGTAGCGGTTCGCTCGGGCATCTTCGACACGCGGTATTTTCGCTACCGGGCAGGAGCGGGCCAGGTCGCACCAGCCGCACAGCCCGCCGGGTTTCACGGGGAAGCTGCGCTGAGAGACCATGAGTGTGAGGCGTTCTCGGGCGACCGAGAACCGGGTGAGGCGTTCGGTCACCCCGGCGGCGTCGAGCGCGATATTGCGGCGGTGCGGCTCCCGCGGATACAGGATGTTCAGCTCTTTGACCTGCACGTCGAGGTTTGTTTCCGCGAGGTCCTGGTACAGGAACGCCTGGTCTTTGTAGCTGTCCTGGAACTTCGGGTTCGGTTCACCTTTCCATTCGCCGTACTTGTAATCGACCACGCGCACGCCGCCGCAGGGCAGTCGGTCGAGCCGGTCGATTTTGCCGGTGGAGACGATGCCGTTCGAGGTTTTATCCCCGGCGAACTCGTACTCGGTGCCGATCACGTCGATCTCTTGCGGGTTCTCGAGCATCAGGTCGCGCAGCGCCCACTCTTCGATCGTGGCGTGCCATTCAGCTTTCAGCTTCCGGTTCGCTTCCAACGTCATGGGGAACTCGTCGGCGAGTTTGTCGGTGGACCAGAATTTCTCGGACACTTCCTCGGCGATCTGCCGGAACGCGTCCTCAGTGCGCTGGAGCGGGGGCCGCTCGTACAGGTGCTCCATCACGTCGTGCGCGCCGGAGCCTTTCACGTTCGCGTCGAACGGGTGCTCCTGCCGGGGAAGGTTCTGTTTCGCGAGGTGCGCAGCAGGGCAGTCGCGGTCGCCGATGCTGTCGGCAATGGAGTGGGAGAGCCGTTCGCGGTCAGCATTCTTCGCCTGCTCTTCGTTACAGGTCAACATGTAACTGCCGTCGAGCTGCTCCTCGAACCGCATCCCGGCGACGGATTTCGGGCGACGTTTGCGTGGGCTAGACAAGGGCTCCTCCGAGCTGGCTGGGGTTATGCACCTGCGGAGTGCGGGCTTTGTTTTTGAAGACGCGCAGCATGAGACCGGGGCAGCCGATCATGAGGGAGCATTTCTGCCCGGCGGGCGGGTTTTTCTGCACGAGCCGCCAGCGATGGCAGACGGGGCAGTAGCTCAGTGTGCGCAGCGGGCTGCGGCGGAGGCGGTGAATGACATAGTCGTAATCGTCGAGGAGCTGCTGCTGTTCAGGCGTGACGCGCACCCGCTGCTGCACCTCCTCAGATTCGACGAGCGACTGCCAGTCGTTGCAACCCGCCGCGGCCATAACGAGCAGCGCGAGGTGAGCGGCCTGCGGGAGGGGAGGGAGGCTCGTGTCCTGCTCCACCCATTTCACTTTCAGCGTTCGTGCTTTAGCCACGGCGGTCACCTTTCCAGTCGCGGGTGAGGATCCAGCCGCCGAGCGCCGCGACGGCAATGCTGAGCACGCCGATCCCATCGAACCGGAACTCTCCCACCGCGATGCGCACGACGGCGACGAGCACGGGCTGTACGAACAGGAGCAGTGCTCCGACGAGCGGCATGATCCAAGCGGAGGGCGAGGCGGGAGTGGTGGTGCGCGTCATGGTTTTCTTCCCAGACCGGGACCCTCCCGGTCTTGCTACCTGCCCTATAGGACGCGCGAAACACTTGCCTGCGCTGCTTTGAACCGCACCACGGTGCGTTCTGAGCTGTGCTTCCGGTTCAGTGCCCAGGGAGCAGCAAGCTCACCCGCGCTCACCCGGGCAGCCTGGCCAAGCCGGTGGTGAGAAATGCGGCACCACCATTGCCATACTCAAGCCAGTCGTCCGACCCCAGCAGCTCATGAGCCGCCTGGGTCACGTCGACCGGGGCGGCGTTGTGCGACCCGGTGAATGCTGCGATTCTGATGTCCACAGGGCGCGGGTTCGCTGTTTGCTTCATCGCTCGAAGTAGAGCGACCACGGTTTCGGCCGACAAGGGCGCAGTCGTATCCACTTCGATGATGAGAAGTGCTCCGTGTTGGAATCCGGTCTTCGCCAGGCTGAAGCGATCGACCCGCACAACACGATCGTCAGCAGATAAGACAGCAGTCTCCACGCTGGTGCTTTCGTATCGCTCATTCGCTACCGAAGGGGACTCGTACGAGATTGGCAGAATCGACGTGCAGCCAGTCACGCACACCATGCACAGTGCAAGCCCGGCGACGAGGGCGCTGGAAGGTCGCATAATATTCCCTTCTGAAATCAAGGCCGAGTCTCAGCCGCTCAGCTCAGAACCGCACCACGGTGAGCCCGGTTTCTCCGCCCGGCGCGAGCGGCCCGAGCCTCGTGGTGCCGCCCCAGCCGCCGTGCACGGCTTGACCGTCGCCGATATAGACCGCGACGTGCTGCCCGGGGAAGACGAGCACATCGCCGGGCGCATAGTCGCCCGATGCGACGACAGCGCCACCGAGCGCGGTGTACTCATGCACCTGTGTGCCGAGGTCGCCGGCGGGGATACCGATCGCGCGGAGGGACTGCTCGACCAGCGCGGTACAGTCCTGCGCCACTCCGAGCTGCGCCAACGCCGCCGCCGCGATTCCTGCACCACCTTCGCCTGCGGGTATGTCCGGGCCCGCGGGGGCGGCGAGCTGGGCCTGCTGGGCTTCTGCGGCTGCGCGCCGCTGGGCTTGCTCTTCTTGACGGGCGACTTCGGCGGCGCTGAGCTCGCCTTCGACCTGTTGCAGTACAGCGGGCAAGACCTCGGTCTCGGTGGCGTCGAGTTGCTGCGCGGCAGCAAGGAAGCCGTCCGGGAGCGTGTCGGGCGATGCGCTGTGCGCCTGGGCGGGGAGCGCAAACGTTCCCACGAGACCGATGCTGAGCAGCGCGCCGAGCGCTAGGCGCAGTGACTGACCGAGCTTCTTCACCATGACATTTATGCGGCGGCCTGGGCACCGTGATGGGCGACGATATTGAGCACATCAGCGACGACTTCTCGGAGAAGGTCGAGCTCTGCTTCCGGATCAGACCAGACGGAGAGCCGGTCGAGCGCTTCGTCGAGCCGCTCCGCGCCAGGAGCACCGAGGAGTCCGAGGGATGCGAAGTGCAGCCAGCGTCTCACCGCACGCTGGAATATGTCGATGTCTTTGATCTGGTCGATCTCGATGAGCTGCGCGTTGATCGTGCGGCTGGTGTTGAGCCACTGGGCGTGCAGCAGGTCGTGGATCTGCGGGATGACCTGCGCGGCAATGTCGGAGCTGCTGGAAATGAAACGGTCTGAGAGGTCTATCCGGTCGAGGGCTGCGTCCGGCGCGCCACGCTGCCAGGCGTGTACGCGCTCATGCACGGCATGATCGTTTCGGTCAAGCCCTACGGTGGCGAGTACATCAAGCCATGTTCCGGTGCTGCTGTCGTAGAGTCCCGCTTCTTCGACCTGCACGAGCACGCGAACCGCCCATTCGGCGGTCGTTTCAGGGCGAAGCTGGGGCTCATCCGTTTCTTGCACGCGCAAACGCAGCCCGACAGGGAGGGGGAGCCAGAACAAGGGATGCCAGGCGAGGGAAGGATCGTACCGCAGGCGCTTACGGGCGCCATCCCGCTGGGCAGTGACAGGGAGGGGGATGGACACGACCGGGTGTACGGCAATGTCATCGTGGGGGAGCACGGAATCGGTGATGAACTTCCCGACACGCTGCACGAGCTCGTCAAGGTCTTCGGTGAGCAGGAGATCGTCTCCCGGGCCGGTGAGGTACTGCACTCTCGCGGGCATGGCGTCCCTTTCGCTGGACATGGGTGTGTTTACCCCTGACGCATGCGAACTGGTGAGGAGGGTGAGCGGGCACACAGTGAGCCCGGGCGGTTCGCATGCGTCATGGTCATGGGACCTGAAACTTCTGCCACGCTGCAGCACGGCGACTGCCTCGACCACCTCCGAGACTTGCCGGACCATTCGATCGACGCGATCGTCACCGACCCGCCGTACGGCCTGTCCAGTACTGGCACAGCGAAAGTGACAGAGGCGCTCACCCGCTGGATCGGCGGCGAGCGCGACTTCGTGCCGGCCGCGCGCGGATTTATGTCAGCCGCGTGGGACGGGTTCGTCCCGCCGCCCGCAGTGTGGGATGAGTGCCTGCGCGTGCTGAAGCCCGGCGGGCACATGGTGGTGTTTACGGGCGCACGCACCCAAGACCTCATGGGGCTGAGCGTGCGCCTGGCGGGCTTCGAGCTGCGCGACGGGCTCGGCTGGGCGCGCTCCGGTGGCATGCCGAAGACGCAGGATCTCGGGAAGCAGATGGCAAAAGCCGGGATCGAGCACGCTGACGAGTTCACCGGATGGAGCGCGGGCCTGAAACCCGCCATCGAGCCGATCCTGCTGGCGCGCAAGCCGTTTACGGGGTCGCTGACGAAGAACGCGGCAGAGCACGGAACCGGCGCACTCAACATCAACGCGACCCGTATCGCGCACCGCTCTGACGCTGACCGGGCGGAGTCCGAGGGAAAGAACAAGCATGCAGCGTACGGCACCGCCCCGGGCCGTAACGATGTCTTCGGCAACTACTCCATGGTCGCCTCGAAGGACTATGACGGCTCGCAGGGGCGCTGGCCGTCGAACCTGATCCTCGACCCCAGCCAAGCCGCTGAGCTCGACGCACAATCCGGCACTACACGCAGCCGTATCGGGGAGCCGCGCGGGTCAAAAGAGCCGGGCCACGGCTGGGGCGCCACGCACACCGGCACTGAGTACGACGACGAGGGCGGAGCGTCACGCTTCTTCCAGATCACCGAAGAGCTCGACGATCTCGACACCCGCCTGATTTTCGCTCCCCGCGCCCCCGCCTCAGAGCGGCCGATCGCAGATGGGGTGCAACACACCACGGTGAAGCCCCTGAGCCTCATGCGCTACCTCGTGCGGCTCATCACTCCGCCCGGCGGAACCGTCCTAGAACCGTTCGCCGGCAGCGGCACCACGGTGGAAGCGGCCCTCCTTGAAGGGTTCGATGTCATCGGCATTGAACGCGAAGCGGCGTACCTGCCGCTGATCGAGCAGCGCATTGCCCGGGCGCAGACAATCCTTACCGAAGGAGCCGCAGCGTGAGCGCGGTCAATGTGCTCCATGGCGACTGCCTGGAGTTGATGCGCACGCTCCCCGACCGGTCCATCGACGCGGTGGTCACGGACCCGCCGTACGGCCTCGCAAAGATCACCCGAAAAATGACCGAGGCCGCCGTCACCCAGTGGGTGTCCGGGAATCGCGCGTTCATTCCGGACGGGCGAGGGTTCGGGGGAGCGTCATGGGACCGGTTCGTGCCCCCTCCGGCGGTGTGGGATGAATGCCTGCGCGTACTGAAACCGGGCGGATTCCTGCTGTCGTTCGCGGGTACTCGCACGCAGGACCTGATGGGATTAAGCCTTCGGCTGGCGGGCTTTGAAGTCAGGGACGAAATCGGATGGTGTTATGTTCAGTCGTTCCCGAAAACTATGAACTTAGAGCTCGCGGCTCAAAAACAGGGGCTCGACCGCCCGGCCTACGGCACGCTCGGGACGGCACTGAAACCCGCGCATGAACCGATCCTGGTGTGCCAGAAACCCGTCGAAGGCACGGTCGTCGGGAATCTCGAAGCGTGGGGCACCGGGGCACTGAGTATTGACGAGGCGCGCATCCCCACGAGTGACAAGCTCGGCGGCGGATCCATGTCCGAGGGGAAGCAGATGTCCGGGGCGTGGAAGCGGCCCTGGATGGATTCCGACGACGGTCGCGCCGCCGCCCGGGCGCGTACAGCCCGTTCGGTCGCGAAAGCGGAAGAACTCGGACGGTATCCCGCGAACCTGATCTTCGACGAACCAAGCGGCGCCCTCCTCGATCAGGAGGCGGGCCGGCCGATCTCGAAAATGTTCTTCGCCGCGAAACCGGAAAAGAGCGAGAAACCATACGTCGAAGGCCGCACCCACGAAACAGTGAAGCCGCTCGCGCTCATGGAGTACCTCGTGAAGCTCGTCACCCCAGCAGGCGGTACGGTCCTAGACCCGTTCGCCGGCAGCGGCACTACCGCTGAGGCAGCGCTGCGCACCGGACGAAACGGGGTCGTGTGTGAGCGGGAAGAGGACTTTCTACCCCTCATCAAGCAGCGCATTGCCCGGGCAACCAAGCAGGGGTCGGTGGCGGCATGAGTGGAATGTTCGATCTTCACGCAGGTGACGTGCTCGATGTCTACCATCGCTGGCCGGAACCTGCGCTAATCATCAGTGACGGTGCGTACGGGGTGGGAGGGTTCCCTGGCGACCCTAAGAGCCCCGAGCGGTTGGCGGACTGGTATGCGCCTCACGTAGCTGCTTGGACACAAGCAGCTACCGGGCGCACGACGCTGTGTTTTTGGAACACAGAAATCGGCTGGGCTGAGGTGCACCCGCTGCTGCGCGAGGCGGGTTGGAAGTACGTCGAAACCGTCACCTGGGATAAGGGTGTTGGGCATGTGGCAGGCAACGTCAACGGTGACACTATCCGGCGATTCCCCGTGGTCACTGAGGTGTGCGCGATATACGAGAGGGCCACTGAGATTGCAGGCCAGGAAATGCAAGCCTGGCTGAGATCGGAATGGCAGCGCTCTGGCTTGCCTATGTATCTCGCAAACGAAGCATGCGGCGTTAAAAGCGCTGCGAGCCGCAAATGGCTCACCGCTGACCAGCTGTGGTACCAGCCTCCTCTTGAAGCCATTGAACTCATGGGGCGATACTGCGATGAGCACGGCGACCCAGATGGTGCACCGTACTTTGCGGCCTCAGCGACGGAGTGCGAGGCTGCTCGCGATCGGGACGCCTTAGCGCGGCAGGCACTCCGTCGTCCCTGGACCCATACGCATGGGCTCACGAACGTGTGGGATACGCCGTCGCTCAGGGGTGCTGAGCGCATCAAGACCGACGGTAAGGCGCTGCACCCAAATCAGAAGCCGCTCGAGCTGATGGCCCGCCTGGTGAGCGCCACTACGGAACCCGGTGACGTGGTGTGGGAGCCATTCGGCGGGTTAGCCAGCGCCTCTGTGGCGGCTGTCGAGGCTGGACGTCATGCCTACGTCTCGGAGAGCAACCAGCGCTTTGCTCAGGCCGCGCAGGAGCGCCTTACCTTGTCAAGACAGGGGTTGCTTGGCACTGAGCAGGTGGCGGCATGAGCGGAATGTCCAGCCACCAGAGCGGCCGCGCCGATACCACCACCTGGCTCACCCCGCCGGAGATACTCGAAGACCTCGGCCCGTTTGATCTTGACCCGTGTGCTGCGCCCGTCCCGCGCCCCTGGCCGAGCGCGGCACGACACATCACCTGGCCGACCGACGGGCTCGCCACCACGTGGGGTGACGATGAGCTCGTGTGGTGCAATCCTCCGTACGGACGCGAAACCTGGGCATGGCTCGAAAAGCTGGCGGCACATCCGGCCGGCGGGATCGCGCTGATTTTCGCACGCACGGAAACGGCAGGGTTTGTGGCGGCTGTCTGGCAGCAGGCGACGGCGCTGTTCTTTCTGCACGGGCGGCTGCATTTTCATCACGCCGACGGCACTCGAGCGCGCGCGAATGCTGGTGCGCCGAGCGTGCTGGTCGCGTATGGGGCTGAGGCGGCAGCGCGGCTAAGGCACTCCCGGCTGCCAGGCACGTTCGTGCATCTCGCTCAGCGCGGGTCGGCGTCCCATAGCGCAAGTGAACCTATCCCGACTTTCGCCGAGGAGCGCTCTTGAACACCCAACTCACTGACTCCCGCCCGCTCTACCGCGTGGAGGTGCGCCGCCCGGGCGGGCTCGGCGTCACGCACTATCTCGTGCGCAGCGAGACGGCCGATAGCGCCCGGACGGCTGCCGCGCGCCGCGCCCCGGCAGGGGCCCTGATCGGGGGTGCTCATGCCGCGCAAACGTGAACGCCAGAAGCCCGCGACGGCCGCGAATCCAGCGTTCGCGGAAGCGATGCGCGCGCTGCGGCAATCGAACGCCGCGGCTCCGCATGTTCCGGCGCCTCGGAAAGGCACGCGGCGTGTCCGGAAGCGCCGCGCGATCGACGAAGACGGCCGCGCATAGCGCTTGAAAGCATTTCACCCAAGAGGAAAGAGATTGACGTGAGCGTTATTGAACAAGCCATCGGCTTCATAGCTGCAGTGGTTTCGTTTGTGCTGTTTTTGCCCCAGGCGCAGCGAGCGTGGCAGTTTCGTCGCGACGCGCAGAGTTTGCGCGGAATTTCGGTGGGAACGCAGTTGCTCGTCCTGCTGAACGCTTCTCTCTGGGGCGCTTACGCTTTCATTACCGGCTCGTTCTGGGTGGGGGCTCCGGGGCTCGTGAACGCTCCCCTCGCGATGGCGATGATCGTGTTGATCCTGCGCTCGCGAAGACAGGCCGCGACGGAAGATGAGTGCCTGCTGTGCCGCGCCGGTGCTGTGCATGAAGTGTTCGTCACCGTTCCGCCTGGCTGGGGGAGTGTCGTTCCTTGCACGGCGGAGAATCGAAAGAACGGCATACCGACCACGGCTCTTCAGCAGAAGCAGCTTCGGCATGGGGCTGGAGTCTGATCATGCGAGATTTGCTCTTATTTGTTCTCGGTCTTATTACCGTTCCCGCGGTGCTTCTGCTCGGATGGGGCGCGCTGCTGCTGACGGGGCGGCTGCGCGGGTATTCGCATATCTGCGATGCCTGCGATTGGCCGTTTGCGGGCCTGCGGGAGAACTATCTCGCGTTTGACAACGACGACGAGTGGTGTGAGGAGGTTGAGTGCGGATTCGCGGACGAAGAGACCGCCCGCGCGCAGCTGCCGCATCACCCGTTACGGATCCATGCGATCTGCTCGCAGCTCTGGCACGACCAGGTCGTGATGCGGGATCGGATACATCGGGCGAGCTGGTCTGATCTGTTCGATCGCTCGCCCCGGGAGGATCAGGAGTCGATGCTGCCGTACGCGCACCGTTATGGCGCGCCGGGGCGGTCGCATGAGCTGCGTTCGGAAGAGGATCCTTCTGCCTGAGCTATTTCCTGGCCGCGGAGACGGTCGATTTCAGCGCACAGAGCGAGCACCCATTCTGCGAGCGCGTCAGACTCGGCGGATCCATCTACGGGGGCGTGCGCCGCGGCGCGGGCGGCAGTGGTGTCGATCATGCTCCCATTGTCCGCCGACAATGCAGTAGCGGGTGGCACGACGCGAAATCTGTGGATAACTCAAAATAGGTGTGCATAGTTCTGTGGATAACTAGCAGGTTCGCATGCGCCCAGGGCAACGAACCACGAGGAGTTATGCAATGGCGGCTGTACGCAACAATGAACAGTCACAGGTGGCCGTGCGCCGCCTGGGCTACTTGGTCGAGCCGGGAGAGGGGATCATCACCACTGGGTCGATTTTCACTTTTCTGGAGCGCATGATGACGTTCCGGGAGGACGCAGAGCTCGGTGATGGCGAGCTGGTGGAGACCCCGGTAGTGGCGGTCCCGCTGCCGATCATCCAGTTCGACGGTGCCCAGCGCGTGCGGCCACAAGCGCACGCTGAAATGATGTGGTTCCCGATGTTCTGGTTGCCGCGCGACATCGGGCTGCGCCGCGTAATTCCCGCTGACCCGACCGATCCCGAGAGCTCCGATCATGAGGAGTCGAGCGAGGAGTGGGCCGTGCGGGTGATGATGCAAAGCACCAGCGCCGGCCTGTACGAGCCACTCAGCGGCACCTGGCTCGATGTGCTGTCCTACGTCGGGCTCGATAGTGACGACGACGAGACCATTGCACGCGTCGAGCGCTGGCAGGCCGGCGCGCAGGACTCGGTCTTGGACCATATTGACCTGATGCCGCTGTTCGAGGCGTCGAACCATGAAGAAGTTGCTGAGAATGTGTACGGCGCAATCGGCGAGTTTACCGGCGCCCAGTACGCCCTTAGCGCCGTGGACATCGGCTCAAATATCGACAGTGCGCTCGACGACCCGTCAGTGCGCGATGACCCGGAAGCGCTCGCAGGCGTCTTCCAGTACTGGGCCGGACTCGCCCTGCTCGGATTCGCGGGCGACCCCAGCAGCGAGCAGCATGAACAAGTCCAGTCACGCGTCGCCGCGATGCTCGATCAAGTCGCTCTGGAAGCAGAAGAGGGCATGGCTACTGACATGCTCGAGCTCCTAACGACGCTGCGTGAAATATGCGAAGACGTATACGCCACGTTCAGCCCATTCCTCGAAGTGTTCGCCGAGACGGCCGCCGAAACGGTCGCACTCTCGGACGATGCTGAATCGGGACGCGCGAGTGAACCCGTCGATGAGCACGGCATTCCGGAGGACGCCGATCCCGCGCTATCCGGAGCAGACGACTCCACGCCTGAGCTTGGAGACGAGGCTCCAGTCACGCCTGAGATCGCAACACCAACCGGGTGGGCAACGCCTGCGACCCCTGCCCCGACTACTCCGCCGGCCGACCCGTGGAACCTCGGAAGCTAAGCGCCGAGCACGCCCTATAGCTCAGGGGCGAGCCTGACACAGGGCTCGCCCCTGAACCCAGACTCAAGGAGGACGAATTGCCCAGCAAGCAACGGCAGCAGACCATGCGCGAGCGAAACCAGCACTGGCGGGAGCAAAGCAAGCAGCGCCAGCGCTATCAGGACAGCCATCGTGCGCAGCGCAAGCCGATCGACCATAAGGAAGTGCTGCTCACTCAGCTGGCAGAAGAGCGGGCCAAGTCTCACCTTCTCGCGCAGCAAGTGGCCCGGTTGCAGGAAGCACTCGACGAGGCCAGTCGTCAAAACCCGACTTCCGTCGCCACTTCGCGAGAGGCGCGAGCGCTGCGCCGCCTGGCTGCGCTGGCGCGAGAAGCGCAGTTCGAGGCTCAGGTGCTCGAAGGCCCCGGCGCGGTCGCAACCGTACCGGTGTCGGCTTTCGCAGAAATCGTGCTGGAAGGAGCCGCGGCGTGACCCCGAACAAGCAAGCGCGGCCGGTCGCAGTGCAGACAGAAAGCCGACTTCATACCCTTACGCCTCCCGCGCCCGGCACGCTCTGGTCGCTAAACGAGCGCCCCGTCGTACAAGTGCGCGTGACAGGCGCGACCGGGCCGGTGCTCGGACGTCGGGTCGCATGGGAGAGCGCGTTCGGAAAAGGCGAAACCGACCTGCGTGCGTTCAGGCGGAAGTTTCAGCAGATTTAGCACCTGCACTGCGCGTCCCATAGGGGAGACAGTTCACCAACCCAAGGAGGCCCTTGTGCCCGAGACGCCGACCACTCTTCCCGTCACCCTGACATATCTCGTCACCGGCGACACCGAAGAGACCCTCGCCGCGATGACGAAGCGCGTGCACCAACTCGCCGGCATCACTGGCCGGTACACCGAAGCATCCATGCTCGCTGTGCCCGTCACGGCGGGTGTCATGGTGATCATCTCCGCCTCGGTGGTGCGCCGAGAAGGGCTCACCACCCCGGCGGGCGCCAGCGCCCAGGTGCGAGCAGGTCTCGCCCGGTTCGTCGGCCGCACGGGCCGTACCACGGTGGCGTTGCTGCCCCGTCCTGCCAACTCATAGAAAGCTTGATTTCACCATGACCATCACCATGCGTAACACCCCTGTCGAGGAGGTGCGCTCCTGGGCAAACGCGATCGTGTCGCAGGCCTGGCCCGGCGCTTCCGTTGGTTTCACCGCCCTACCGCAGGACCGCGCCGTGTTCACGATCGTCCCGCCGGAAACCGAGCAGGAAGCATTCATCGTGGACACGAGCATCACGCTGCCGCTGCTCGAGCAGCTCCTCTCGGACAGCACTGAAGTCGCGATCACGGAGCATGCCCACGCCGTGCAGCACGAGGTCGCGGCGCGGGTCGCGTCCGAACGTCACGTCGCCCATCACGAAGGTTTCCTGCAGGGATGCGAAGCGGGGGAGCGGCGCGGCCGCAACGCCCGGAACGAGCACGCCCGCGAGATGATCGCTCACCTGCAAGAGCAGCTCGATGACGCCCAGGCGGAGATCGCGCTGTGCACGCAGCTGCGCGCGCTGCTCGAAGACACCAGCGCCACTGACACTGAACGAGTCGCGCTTATGCGGCTCGCGCTCGGCATTGCTCCCGTAGACACCGCGCACCCTGCCACAGCTCCTGCACGAAAGGAGGCGTAAGCCGTGCCCCCGCTTTCCGTCCAAGACGCAGTACGCGCCGCCTATCTCGCGCACGCCATCTCCGACACGGCACTGGCCGAAGACGACATTGACCTTCTGATCGCTGCGTTGCCTCCCAAAGATCCGGGTGAGCGCGGCCGCGGCCTCGTCATCCTAAACGCCGCTGCCCAGCTGCACGCCATGCACGATCCGGCTCCCGCAGGCCTAGGCAAACCACCGACCCCGATCCAACATTTCCGACGCCAGCCGCTCGACGTGCGCGAGCGCTACCTCGACTGCGCCCGCGCGGTTGCAGAGGCCCGGCACGGGCTTGGTTCAGCAGCATAAGCCTCTGTGCTGGCAGGTGATTCGCATGCGACAGAAGAGAGTCGACACTTCGAAGTTGGCTTGAAGATTGGAGCGACCAGTGCACTTCCGACATTCTCGCGCGCAGAACGAACTCGCCGCGCCTGCCCCAACTCAGCGACCTCGAAAGGGCCGAGTCAGGGCAGGCGCGGCAGCACTGGTCGCTTCTGTAATTGGTCTCGGCTTTCTGACTCCTGGCATAGCCATCGCGACTCCGCCGTTGGACATGCCTGCACGCTCGCCGGAGTGGGTATTTAACCCGGAGATAGCGCCACCCCCGTTTGAGGCGGTGCCAGACGACCTCGAAGGTGGTTTCATGAACCCTTCAGAAGGCAGATATGACGACTGGGCCGGCACCACCGTCTTCAAGAGCGGTCGAGATGCAACCGAAGGTACCATTAGCGTTCCCAAAGGCACGATCAGAGTGGCGGTCGGAGGGCTAGGAGTATGGCCCGATGACAGTGGCCTCAATATTCCAGGACAGTTCATCCTCGACACGTCCGGAGCTGAGTTCCCACTCAAGGAAGACACCGTGTTCAAGTGGAGCATCTTGAACGACAGGCCGTGGGACACTGTCTCATGGTTCTGGATCCTTGCTGCGACGACCGAGGGAACAAGACAGGTACAACCGATTTACCCCAATAGGTTCTTTCAGCCGGAAGTGGTCGGAGGTGAAACGAAGCTGAGCGATGACGGCGAGGTGTACCTGACCCTCACCTCTCGGTCTGGAGCCGCATCGCTTGAGGCACATCGCGCAAGGCTGATTGAGGTATTGACCGAGGCAACTAATGGCGATCTTCCTGAGAACGAGGTGATCGACCAGTCGCTCATGTCGAGCCTGTACTTCATCTACGGCCAGCCGATTGATTGGATGAAAGGTCAGATCGACAGCAGTCTTGGGTACGTGGATCTAGTGGGAGAGGCGCAGCTGTACGGGCCGTTTGAGGACGCTGACATTCCTGCTCGCGGCTCAATTCCCGCAGCAGGTGCTCCTCGAGTGGGGGAAGCCGTTCGTTTCACCACCAATCCTGATAAGCCAGTGGAAAATCTTGCCACTGGAATCGAACTACGTGAAACCGGCACGTATGCCTGGAGCTATTCATTTCCAGAAGCATTACAAAATTCACCGGTTCGCAACGGATCTGGGAACGCTCACGCATTCCAGCTGTTTGACGCGAATCTGACCGTAGTAGCCACCAATCTCGGATATGGTCCGCCGGAGCGCCTCGAGCTCACTACGGCCATCACCCCGGTCGCTCCCACGCTCAAGCCTGCCGACACGTGCAGTGTTGAAGGCACGGTCGTGATCCCGAAGACCGAAGGCATCAAGTACACCGAGACCCGCGACGGCCGCACGGTCACTGTGACCGCAGCTGCTGAGCCCGGCTTCGTGCTCGCCGAGGGCGCGACCGCGAAGTGGACACTCGAAATTCCTGAGGTCGAGCCCTGCCCCGAGGTCGTCACCCCGGTCGCTCCCACGCTCGAGCCCGCCGACTTGTGTGGTGTTGAAGGCACGGTCGTGATCCCGAAAACCGAGGGTGTGAAGTACACCGAGGCCCGCGACAGCCGCACGGTTACTGTGACCGCGGAAGCTGAAAAGGGCTACGTGCTCGCCGAGGGCACGAAGACCGAGTGGACGCTCGAAATCCCCGAGGCCGAGGCCTGCCCGCCGGAGCTCGCCGAGGTGACGCCGGTGAGGCCGACGATTACTGAGAGCACCGAGTGCGGCGTCGCGAACACTCTTGAGCTCCCGACCATCGAGGGCGTCGTCTACACCGTGGGCGAGCCCGACGAGGACGGTGACCTCACGATCACCGCGACCGCGAAAGACGGCTACGTCATCGCGGAGGGCGCTCCGATCGAGTGGAAGGCGAACCTGGGCACCGTGGTTCCTTGCGAGGAGCCAGAGGAGCCGGTCGCGCCGGTCGAGCCTGAACAGCCGGTCGTCACAGAGGTGAGTGAGGGTGCTCTTGTCAGCACTGGATCTGACCAGACCGGCTTCGCGCTCGCCGGGGCGGCCACAGTGCTGCTGCTCGCTGGGGGAACTCTCGCGGGCACACGCAGACGCCGCCGCCGCGCATAGGGCCCACCATCCCATTCGCATGCGTCACCAGTAAGGCGGCGGCTCCCCCTGAGCCGCCGCCGATCGAAAGGAGCATCCACATGCACGACAACACCCACCCCGCCGCCGAGTCGTCGCTCCTGCATCTCGGCAGGGCTGGCGGGCACAATGACCCCGTTTCGTATCGTCTCGACGGGCATCTCGCCATTCAGGGCGGGGCCGGCAGCGGGAAGACGGAGCTGCTACGCAACGTGCTGCTCGGGGCGGCGCTGCGGCAGCACCCGATCGTGGTCATCGACCCGGTGATGGGCGGCAAGGGCCTCACGTCGCTGCTCCCTGCCGTGTCGGCGCTCGCAGGCACCCCGGGCGGCGCGGCTGAAGTGGCGGAAGCGCTCGTGCGCGAGCTTGAACGGCGAGAGGAGCAGCCTGATGTGCAGCATGTGCCGATCATCGTCGCCGTTGATAACCTCTGGGCGGCGGTCGCGCAGGAGGAAGTGCACCCGGACGATACGGACGAGAAACGGCAACTGACCGAGGCAAAGAACAACCTCCGTCGCCGCCTCAGTCTCGCGCTCGGTGATCTCGCTGCGCTCGGCGACCTGGGAGCAAACATCTTCCTGGTCGTGGCGAGCCAGGAATTTGGCGACCACGAGAACTCGACCGATGACCGCGTGCGGGACGCGCTCGATGTGCGCAACTATGCGCGCACGCGGGTACTGCTGGGCCGGAACACCCGCGCCCAGGTGAACGAGTTCCTGGGCGGTTCAGACAGCGACGCCGACATGCTCAAGTTCCCCACCGGCACCGGCGTGCTGCTCGACTTCGATTACAGCGCTGAGACGGTGCGCACATTCCAGGCCCCGTCCGTGCTCAGCAAAGAAGCCGTAGCCGCTGCGCTCGCGCTCGCGCCGGAGCCGAAGAAGATCGAGCTGCCGTAAGCACATCGGCACCTAGACCCAGGCCGAGGCCCGGTCTCCCATCAGCGGAGGCCGAGGCCCGGTCTCCCATCAGCGGAGGCCGGGCCTCGGCCGCGTCCTATAGGGCAGGTGACCGGGGATCATCCCGGGACTCATTCTTCAAGGAGGGCCACCGTGGCTAAGACCGACCCCAACGTGATCACCGACCTGCACGCCATTACGAGCGAGAGCGACCGTGAGGCGGTGGATGAGCTGCTGAGCCTGTCCCGTCACCTGGTGCGTGCACGCAAGACAGAGGCGGTGGCGAAGGATCAGCGCGAGGACGTGTGGACGTCGCTGCAGGCCAGCTGCGTGGAGCTGAACGCTGACATCGCGTTTCTGCTCGACGGTGTGAAGCTCACTTGGAAGCGCGGCGGCGAGGTCGCCACCAGTGTGCCCGACGAGCAGAAGATCGCTGAGGTCGCGCCGGAGCTGCTGGTGCGTCAGGCGAAGCTGAAAGCAGACCTGGCGGAGGTGGAGTTCGAGCTGCAGAAGCTCGGCGAAACTCACACCCGCATCGAGCAGGTCTACAAGAAGCCCGGCCTGACGGTCACCGAGTCGAAGCCCAAGGTAGCGGCAAAGCGTTAGAAGCCCACCTTGATCTGAGGCTTATCGGGGTTGCCCATGTTGTCCTGGTTGTACTCCACGATCAGCTGCCGGATCGCGTCGATGTTCTCCTGCCCGGCCACCTCTCCCGACCCTTCGGAAGACTCCATGCAGTATGACGAGACGTTATCGTTCGACGCTTCACCGAGCTCGACGTACTGCTTGCACGCCTGGAAAGCCAGCTGCCCGGGCGTGGGCGCGGCGCAGGACGACAGGGTAAACGCCGCCCCGACAGCAAGAGCGGCGGCGGTGATACGGGTGAGGGCGCGGGGCATGCGAAGTCCTTTGTGAAGCAAGTACGGGGAACTCATAGGTTATCCCGAAGCGCCCTCTCGGCGACCGGGCCGCGCCGCCGGTCTCACGCAGAGACATGAGCAACATCAACAGGCACCACGCAGGCGCGAAACAGGCCGGACAATCCGTGGGCGGGCAGTTCGCCGCCACCCAGAAGACCGAAGCGAGCGGGACGGGACTCACCCCTGAACCGCTCGCTTCGCCGGTCGACCGGGCCCTTACCGGCTGGCGGGACGAGTTCGAAGCGGCCACCGCTCAGCATTATGCCCCGGGCGAGCTCTCCACCGACGAGGTGACCCGCGGCACGGACGCTTACGCGGCCCGGTTCTTGGCGTTCGTGGAGGGGGAAGCGCGGGAGTCCGGCAGCATGGACGCTGAGCTTGCGCGGCTGAGGGAGACGGGCGGGCACATGTTCGACGTGCCCCGCACTGTGCGCAGCGCGTTTGACGAGCGCCGACGTGCACACTACGCCGACGAGGTGCTCGACTGGTACGAGGAGGATCCGGCCGAGGTACGTGCAGCGTACGTACTCACATCGGAGTCGGACGATGCGATCCGCGCCGCGGCTGAGCGTGAATACGACGAAGCTCGAGGCGGCGAAGGCCTGCTCCATGCGGGGGCGCTGGACGTGTACGACGACACGGGGGTCGATCGGTGCGAGAACGGTACCGAGGAGCTCGCGTGGGCGGTGCCTGACGCCGAGTGCCGGGAACAGCTCTTCGAAGGGTACGAACGACGAGTGCTCAGCAGCGTCATCGGGGAGGACTTCCAGGACGTCGATGAGATGTTTGAACGCGGTGACGCGTCGACGGCGCTGCAGCACAGCATGCGCGAGGATCTCGCCCAGTTCATGCTCGCCAATCGAGCGGAGATCAACGAGTACCTCGCGCACCCATCTCAGGCATCGAAGGTGCCGGAGGCGTACGCACAGCTCGGGCAGGACTTCTGGCTCACCCGGAACGGGTACGGGACCGGCTTCTGGGACCGCGGCCTAGGCGACCTCGGGGTGCGCCTGTCTGCGTCTGCCCGCACTTTCGGGGAGGCGTACGCACGGGTCGGTGAAGACGGACGACTGTACGGTTAGGGGCCGCGCCCGCGTCGCATAGCTCAGGTATTAACCAGCCGCCCTCTCCTGGGCCGGCGCCCCTGAGTGAAAGCGAGCGCATCATGTCGGCGAAAGTTCTCCCGCATCTTAAAGGCAGCGACCTGTATACGCAGACGTGCGGTTCCTGCGGCGGGTCGGGGGTGTATACCGGGCCGAGCAACATCACGTTCGCGACCGCGACGATGGGCGGCGTGCACACGAAGGGCTGCTTCGCCTGCCACGGTACGGGCAAGTACACGGTGAAGGTGTCGTCTTACCGGGCGCGGGTCGCGCGGGAGGAGAAGCGTCAGGCGGAAGCCGCGAAGCGGCGCGCGGAGACTGAGGCGCGGCACGAGGCATTCATGGAGAAGCATGGTGACATCGCGCGTCGCGTAGTTGATATTCGAGAGCAGTTAAACGCTGGTGACCCGTTCCGCAACAAGTTCGGGGCGCTGCTTGACGACTTGCAGGGCACAGCACTGACAGACGACTTCGATGAGGAGGAGTGGGCAGAGCGTGCCAGCGTCGTACTTACATCATACGACGCGCGCGAACAGGCGAAGCGCCCCGTGCCGGTCGGTCGCATCACGCTCTCGGGCGCGATTCAGAGCGCGAAGTACGTGGATTCCGCGTACGGTGCCACCCTCAAAATGCTGGTCGAAGGCGACGGGTGGAAGGTGTGGGGCAGCGTCCCCAAGCAGATCGCTGACGCTGAGTATGATGCGTTCTATGCCGCTGATGAGAGTGATCCCGCGTACGACGGCATTGAGGTGTGGACGCGTGCGCTTATCGGCCGCAGCATCACCTTTACTGCGACAGTGAAGCCCAGTGACGATGATGCGTCGTTTGGATTCTTCACCCGTCCAACCCAGGCCACGATCAGCACGTGGGAGTCGGCATAGCGGCAAGTGGCGGGCCGCGACCCGCTCAACGCGTGCGGGCAGGAGGCGCGGGATCGAATCAATCAGCTCGACGCGTCGGCCGATTGATCCAACAGAGGGCGCACGTGCGGCGCTCACCGCGACCGTCTCGCGCAGCGAAAATGACGCCTCGTTCGGGTTCTTCTCCCGCCCCGCGCAAGCGCGCGTGGTGGTCGAGGCCTAGCGCGCCGGTCTCATGCAGAGACATGAGCAACATCAACAGGCACAGCGCAGGCGCAAAACAGGCCGGGCAGTCAGTGGGCGGGCAGTTCGCTGCCACTCAGAAGACCGAAGCGAGCGGGGCGGGGCTTGCCGTCCCCAGAATCTCCACTACCGACATCACCGCGCCCGCGCGCCGGGTGAGTCTCCAAGTCGGCGCGTCTCCGCGGTGGCCGGAGGGATGGAGCGCGCAGGACGTCAGGTTCGGCGAAGACAATTCCGGACGGTTTTACAGCGCATGGTCCTTCACCGACGAGCACGGCGAGGATTACGGCACTATCATCTGCACCGAGTTCGAAGATGGCGCTGCGCTAGGAGAGGATGACGCGGCACTGCCCTACGACGACGTCGATGCCGCCGAGCTGATCGAGGCGAGTATCCAGGAGGGGCACCGCTCGCTGTATACGAACTCCTATCGGGCGGGTCGGTCGGCGTGCGACAGCGACGACACGCTGCGCGAGCAGGTGCTGGCCGCCTCGCTGGGTAAGACGGCGGCGGCCGCGCCGGGTGAGGATTTCAGCGTCACGGCCCCTGAGCGGGGCGCGCAGCGTGGCACGGAGGCCGCGCGTGTCCTCGGGATCGAAGCTTCGTCCCCTCACCTCGAAAGCCAGCTGCAGGACCAGGTGACCGACTTCATGCACTTCGCCCGCTCGACCGGCATGAGCCGTGAAGACATCGGTGAGATGATGCGCCGCGCGCAGTCGATTTACGATGACGAGCTCGCGGACCCGGACTTCTAGCCGGCCCCGCACGACAAAGCCCGCCCGGGTTGAACATCTCTCCTGGGCGGGCTTTGTCGTGCGGGTGAGCTATGCGCCCGGCAGCGTCGCTTGCTGCTCGCGGTGGAGCTGATCCGCTTCACGTGCGCGGGACCGGGCTTCTCGTAGAGGCTGCTCGACCGCCTCCTGCTCGCGGCGCAGAGCTAGATACTTCTCCTGGGATTCCAGCAGCGCGGCGCGGGCGGGGGCGATCGCTCGGTGCGCTTCTGCCAGGTTTCGACTGTGCCGGTGCTCTGCCTCCACCTTGCGCAGCTTCGCTTCTTTCCGCAGTGAGTCTTCGCGCTGCAGGTCAGCCGGGGTGCGCTCGTCGGGCACGCTGTCCAAAAAGTCGAACGTGGCCTTGGATACACGGTACGACGAGTGGTCGGCCTGCACGACGGCGTACCGGAACTTGATGTTCGCGCCTTCACCCTCGACGTACACCGCGCGATGGTGCGCTCCGTCGCTCTCGAGAATCTGGTGCAGGGAGCGCACCGAGCCGTCTGAGCTGCGCCACCGCTGGTCGAGATCCTTGTTGATGCGCGTGCGCGCGGCGCCGGTGATCGAGTCAGGGAGCCGGTCAGGGATCGCGACGGGCGTGTTCGCTGGCTCCGGCTCTTTCTGCGCGGGCGGCAACTGCGGGTGCCGCGCCTCGTCGGCGACGAAGTGCGGCTGCTGCGCCCGGTACTCCTCACGCGGCACCAGAAACTCAGCTTCGGCTCCGTCGGAGGCGCGCTTCGCTTTGACGAGCACATGGTCTGGTCTGGACTGCGCATCTGACACCGACCATGCCGCGAACTGGTCCTTCTCGCGCTCGCGCTGGGCGCGCCTGCGCAGCACGACCGAGTCCTCTTCAGAGACGGTTTCGCCGGTCGCTTGGGTCCACCCGTCAGGGTGCCAATTCCGGATCGACTCAGCGGCGCCGGCGCGGAGCTCTGCAGGACTGGACTTGAAATCTCCCGCCATGTCGTCGGTGAAATAGTACAGCGGGATCGCTGCGTCACAGTCTTCCTCGTACCAGCCGGCGGACTCACGCAGCGCGGCCGGGATCTCGCGGTTGCGTTCCGGGCTGAGCTTCACCCCGCCGTGCGAGGGGGTGTGCACGACACTGATGCCCGGGGCGGGGTGGTTCACCTGATCCGCTTTGCCCCATGGGGTGTGTGAGCCCTCGGCGACCCCGGTCTCACCCCAGTGGCGCTGATCCGGCGCGGGACCGGCGAGTCCCGCGCCGCTCGCTTCTGTCTTGCGAGTGGCTGCGAACTGCCCGCCGACGGATTGGCCGGCCTGCTTTGCACCTGCGCTGTGTCTGTTGATGTTGCTCATGTCTCTGCGTGAGACCGGCAGCGCTCGGGCTAGACGAACGGCTCGCGAGAGTGCTGGCGATACTTCTCACCGCTCTCGGCTGAGTTCGGGTCATCCCGGCGGGCACGGGCCCGGATGTCTTCTGGCACGTCGAGCCGCGCGCTGAGAATCACCCAGGCAGCGGTGCCGGTGATCTTCTGCTCCGGGTTCCGGCGGGCGTCGTGAATGCGGGCAATCGCCTCGTAGGCGATGCTCTCGGCATGAAAGTTCTGGTCTTCGAGAGTGTCTGCCAGGGTCAGCAGATTGTCGTGCGTGTTGTCACTGAGCTCACCGCGGGTCGCAGCGCCGAACGTGTCTTCGGCGAGATGCTTCCCACGTAGCAGCCGCTCATCGGTCAACCCCTTACCGGCGGCCGCTTCGGTGTTGAGCCGGTCGGCGCGGAGGGCGGTAGATTGGTCACGCTCGTGCTCTTTGCTGCCGTGCTTGGCGTACCGCTCGCACAGGGCAGATAGCTCGCCTTGCTTCTTCGCGCGCTTCGATTCGGCGGCGTACGCTTTGCAGTCAGCCGTCAGGTCGGGAGACCGGTGGCCCTGACCAGTGTCGAGGTACCGTTTCAGGTGCGGGTAATCCTGCGACACAGTGAGCTGGGTGCGGTGCCCTGACAGCCAGGCGGCGTGGGTCGCGCGGTGCCAATCGGCACGCCTCACAGCACCATCTTCCGCCAGAGAAGCATCCACCCAGCTCACCACTGTTTTGCTCTCATCGCCCCCGCGGTAGGCCTTCAGGCGATCCTCCGCGGCGTTCCAGTCGCGCTCGTGAGCGCTCTGCTCCGCGGCGAGGGAAGCGAGGTGCGCGCCGAGCTCAAGCCCCGTCCCGCTCGCTTCGGTCTTCTGAGAAGCGGCGAACTGCCCACCCACTGACTGTCCGGCCTGTTTTGCACCTGCACTGTGCCTGTTGATGTTGCTCATGTCTCTGCATGAGACCGGCGCGCTAGTTGTACTCAGTCGCCGCGCCGAGACGCTTGAGCGCAGTTTCCCGGTCAGGGGCGTTGGTCACGTCAATGGCAGTGTTCAGGTATTCAATGACGCGCGGGTCTTCGCCGGACAGGAAATGCGGGTCGCGTACAGCGTTGTCTTCTTTCACTCGCAGCAGGAAGTCGGTGGTGTCGATCGCTGCGAACAGCGCACTGGGGCGGCCGCCGTTCTGGGGCTGCTGCTTCAGCACGTCGGCGTTCGCTTTCGTGAATAGGTTGAAGTCGTCGAGGAGCTCTTGCGTGTACCGCGGGAGCGTGCCTTGCTCATCCATCGTGGCGAGCGCTTCCATCGTGACCGGCAGCCGGGTGCGCACCTCGCCGCCGCGCAGAGAAGCGAGGTAGGCGCCGCGCTGGTCGTGTTCGTGCTGCAGCTCCTGCACGAACTCGTCGAGCTCGTCCCAGTCGATCGGGTCCTGCTCTGTGCCTTGGGCAAGCCCCACTCCGGATGCTTCCGTCTTCTGGGACGCGGCGAACTGCCCGCCCACGGACTGTCCGGCCTGTTTCGCGCCCGCGCTGTGCCTGTTGACGTTGCTCATGTCTCTGCATGAGACCGGCGCTTAACCGCGCAAGGCGCGGTCAGCTTCGATCGCTTCGATCATCGCGTCACGAATGTCTTCGTGCGTTTCGAGCGCGACGGGGTATTTCAGTGCGATGCGCGTGGCAGTGTCGTGCGGGGATTCCACTTCGCCTCGCAGTTCGGCCGCCTTGCTCTTGAAGTACCGCTCGTCGGCCTGGAGGCGCCCTAGGAACTGGCTCGGTTTCAAGCCTGGCTCAGAGCGTCGAACTTCGCCTTCGTCCCACAGCTCTTCAAACAGCTCGTCAGCATCAAATTGCTCGATCTGGTCAGCAATCGCGAGCTTCGCTTCACGCCTGCTGCTTGTGGGGATGTCCTCCATCTCAATACGCCAGGTGCCGCCGTTCGGAGCGGTGGGAAGGAGGTGATCAGAGCTGTTCTCGTGGGACTCGATCCCGTACTGCTGAAGCGTCTCTTTCATGATCTTTTGGTTCACCTCAGGCATCCCTGAGCAGTGATCCTCGCCGCCGAACTGGTTGGCGCGAGAGTGCGATGAGTGGGGTTCAGTACTGGCGCACCAGAGCAGTGCGGGGGCGACCGACTCCGGCACGGGACCGGCAAGCCCCGCCCCGCTCGCTTCGGTCTTCTGAGAAGCGGCGAACTGCCCGCCGACGGACTGTCCGGCCTGTTTCGCGCCTGCGCTGTGCCTGTTGATGTTACTCATGTCTCTGCGTGAGACCGGCGGTGTGCACGGTTTGCGGGTGTCGCGTCCTATAGCGGAGGTAATCAACACCCCGGCGTGAGCGATGATCGCGCGTCGGGAATCAAATCATCCACCCCATTTTGTGAAACGAGCAAATCAATGTCTACCCAGCCCGCCACTTTCAACCGCACCGTTCAGCAGCAGACGTCGATCACGATCGAGTCGCATACGGACAGCAATCTCGTCGGCAATCTCACGCTTGATGACCAGAACCACGGTATCGTCACCATCCTCGACGAGGGCGAGCACAAGCTGCTGCTGCGCCTGCCGGCCGGTCAACTGCGTGAAGTGGCGCAGCTGATGACGGAGCTTGCGAGCACGCTGGCGGAGCTACAAGTGACCGACCTGGGCGAGCATCCCGACGCGCCTGAGGAGAACTAGGCCGCGCGTCCTATAAGGGACGCATGACCATTACCGCTCTCGCCCCTGCCCCCGCCGACCCCGCAGCCGATCACCTCGACGAGCTGACCCAGCTGCTCACGACAGCGGTGCAGATTGCCGTTGGTAGTGAAGCCGCCGCGCCGCGGCCCGGGCAGCTCGCTCTGACACTCGATATTTGGCGTGCGCTGGCGTCCAAAACCCGCATGAACGGAATCGCGCCAACTGGCACTGGAAAATCGCTCGCACACATGAGCTGCGCTGCGCTCGCAGCGTACCGGCTGAACGAGCGGACCGTTATCTCAACGGATTCGCTCGCGCTGCAGACGCAGTTCATGGAGAAGGATCTTCCTGTCGTGGCGCAGGCAGTCGCGCGGCGCACCGGGTTTGACCTGCAATACGCCGTGCTGAAAGGTGTGTCGAATTACGTTGACCCGGTGCGGGCGCTGGAGCTCGCGCAGGGGCTCACCGGCATGCCCAAGCAGACGAGCTTCACTGACCTCGCGCACCTGCTGCGGGAGCAGCAGCTTGACCGGAGCTGGACGCCTGAATACCGCCGCGGTGAGTTCTCTGACCTGGAGACGCTCGCGCAGCTGGCGCTGTGGGCGCTGGAGCAGTACCTGCTGCCCAACCGACCAGGCGACCGGGACAGCTGCGCGGTCGAGCATACGAATGATGACTGGCAGCTGGTGTCCGCCTCGTCGGACGAGAAGGCCGGCGAAGAGGACACGGGGTATGTCCCGAAAGCGGATGAAGCGAAAGAGCTCGCCGCAGAAGCCGACATTGTGGTGACGAACCACGTGCTGCTGGGTATGCAGGCCGCGCGCGGCATCCCGACGGTGCTGGGGTCGCGGCGGCTGGGCCGGTTCCACAACATCATCGTGGACGAAGCCCACACCCTCCCGTCGCAGGTGCGCACGCGCGGCGCGGCGGAGCTGAGCGAAATCACCATCAAACGCGCCGCCCGTGCGGTGGGTCGCGTGCTCGCGGAAGCGAAATGGGTGGAAGAGGACGCGATGCGGCTATCCGACCAGCTGAACCGGGTGCTGAGCCGCGCGACCGCGAACCTCGGCCGTTTTGAGGACACGTTACGCATTGGCCCGGATCAGGCGGGCCCGGTGGAGGAGCTGTACGAAGAGCTCGACATGATGATCGGCAGTCAGCTGGACGCGGTGAAGAGTGTGCAGAAGCTGTCGGAGGACGCGGCGTTCAAGCAGAAGTGCCGCCGCGCGATCGGTGCGCTCACGCAGCTCGGCACAGCGCTGGAGGACGTGATCACCCCGAACGAGCAGATCGCCCGCTGGGTGACGCCCGGCGGCGACAAGTTCGGCCCGAAAGCGGAGTCGAGCCCGGTGGATGTGTCCGGCCTGATCTTCTCGCGGCTGTGGCATGTCGAAGCGGAAGAGGACGGCGCCGAAGAGCGTGACTCTTCCGGCCTGTTCGACGGGTCAGATGACGGGTCAGAAGACGAAGACGAGGAGAAGCCGAAAGTGCCGCTCGGGGTCGCCTGCGTCAGCGCGACGCTGCCGACCGGGTTCTACGTGCAGGCCGCGCTCCCGACCCCGGCGGGGGAGTACGCGTCCCCGTTCGGTGACGCGTATGCGGGCAGCGCCATGTACGTGCCGCGCTGCCTGGAATCTTCCGATATTTCCGCGCTGGAAGCGCAGAACGCGTACGGCGGGAAACGGAAGTTCGACACGTTCCGCCATGAAGCATGGTGCGTCGATCAGGTGGTGGAGCTGGTGCGCGCGAACGGCGGCTCAGCGCTGATCCTGTCCGCGAAAGCGGAGAGCGGGAAGAAGTACGCCGCCGCGCTGCGTAAGCGTCTGCCGCAGCTGACGGTGCATTCTCAGTGGGACGGCGGCCAGGTCAGCCGCATCGTGGACGTGTGGCGGAAAGATGTCGCCAGCGTGCTCGTCGGCACCCGGTCGCTGTTCACGGGCGTGGACGCGCCGGGGGAGACGAACTCGCTCGTGATCATCGACCGGGTGCCGCGGGCGCCGCGCGGCGTGATCGACGAGGCGCGCATGGACCTCATGGTGTCGTCAGGGCTCGACAAGTGGACCGCTGACCGGCTCGTGTACGTCGCTGACGCGGCGCAGCTGTTGGAGCAGGGGATCGGCCGCGCAATCCGCGGGGTGAATGACCGCGCCATGGTCGCCGTGCTCGACCCGCGGCTGCTGGCGCAGGAATACTCGGTGTTCAACTATCAGACGCAGACGCGGCACATGCTGATCCGGCCGCTCTTGCAGTTCGGGCACAAGTTCAACGAGCTGGACCGCGCGACCGCCTGGCTGAACGCCCGCCGCGACGCCCGCGGCTAAGCCACCGAGCACCGCCGCCGGTCTCACGCAGAGACATGAGCAACATCAACAGGCACAGCGCAGGCGCAAAACAGGCCGGACAGTCCGTCGGCGGGCAGTTCGCCGCTTCTCAGAAGACCGAAGCGAGCGGGGCGGGGCTTGCGGGTCCCGCCGTATCCCCCGCGCGGGCAGCGATACTGAGCGCGATCGCCGCGGACTGCAATCGGCAGATCATCGAGAACGGCGAAAAGCAGCTCAAGCTGGAGTATCAGCGCTCCCGGCTATCGACGGAGGCGCTGAGCGCTGAAGTGCAGCTGGCACTGCTGCGCGACAACGGCCCGCGCGTGGACCGTGCGATCCTGGAAGACTCGGATGATGTGCCGGGGCGGTTGTCGTTCGCGGGTCTGGTGCGCGAGAACGGTGACGTGCTCCGTCGCGAAGAGCTTGGACATGAGACGTTCGAGCGGCTGCACGCGCACGTGGAGAGCTACGACTTTCAAGAGCACGCTACTCAGTACGACTCAGACCCGAACCCGCTCAGCTACGACAAATACCTCGCGCTCGACGCTGAGACACCGCTGCCAGATGTTGACATCCACCCGCCGCTGCCGGAGAGCAGTCAGTGGGCGCTCGACCAGATCAACGCCCGCGGCCATGTGACCGTAGACGCTGATACGTTGCGTCATTACGCCGAAGAGAACTTCCTGCTCGCGAACAACCTGAAATACCTGGAAACGGCGCGTCTCGCCGGAAGTGCGCGCCGCGCCGAGGCGGTCTTGTACACCATCACCCGGCAGGTGGAAGTGCCTGAGCGCATTAAGCAGGCCGGGATTAGGCTTCCGCGGGCGTGGGAGTTTATGGGCAGCTCCGAGAAGGACGAGTGGCAGCGGCGGAAGATCGCGCAGCTCGACGCCCGGGAGTCTCGCCCCTAGCGCCGGTCTCACTCAGAAGCATGTTTGGAAGAAAGCGCCAGCAGCGCGGAGCAAAGCAGGCCGGAGTATCTGTCGGCGGGCGGTTCGCCGCCACTCAGAAGACCGAAGCGTCCGGGGCGGGGCTCAGTCTCCCGCCCCGCCCCGAGGTGGTGTCCGGCCCGGGTGGCATAGGGCTGGGCGACTCCGCGAGCCTGAGCGCGCCGCAGCATGAGTGGGTGCGGTCGGTGCACGCGGCTCCCGACCATTCGGACGCCGGCGAGCGTGAGGCGTCTCGGTTCGCGCCCCCAGCGAGCCCCGTCGCGCGCCACGACCAGGCGGGCCCCGCCCAGATTCAGCCGTACGCCAAAGGGCAGGCGGCCCCGTTCGCGCAGGCGGCCCCGGTGACGCGCTCGCGGTTCGCGCCGCCGGGGCCGCGGTAGTTGTCTACGCGAATGCGTACGCGAGAGAGCGGCGGCGTCTTTAGCGCCGACCGATGAATCGCGCTTGGAGCTCCCATCGAATCGGATCGGCGAAGCAGCAACGCTATTCGGCAGCGCCAGCGCCGGGCGCTGAGGGGCAGCATACAGCCGCAAAAAGTCAGCGCAACCCCAGGGCTCACAACAACTTTCGTGAATCCCGGTGGAGATCGACCGCCGCGTCCTATAGCCACAGTGAGCAGCCAATAGCAGTTCGTGTTTTAGCCTCAGAAAGGTTCCCCGTGGTTCAGAAGGTCGCGCATACCAAGCATCTCGACGATGCCGCGCGCCTGAATAAGAACGCCCAGATCAAAGCAACCGGGAAAGCTACCAGGACTCGGCGCAAGAAGATGATCGTGCAGGTGCGTGAACTGCGCTTGATCACCAATCGTCTGAATAGTGTGCAGCGGGAAGCCCTGGACCGGCTCTTTCTTGAAGCGAAATGGGTGCGCAACACTGCCCTTGATCTTGGTATCTTCGAGGCTGGCAGGCAGCGCGAAGTAATGGCGCAAGCGCGGGTGAAAGTACCTGGCGGCGCGTTTGAGCCGCGCCAGATCACCACGCTGGGTGGTCAGATGGCGCAGGCAGTCATTCAGGAGCTGAACAATAACCGCCGCTCCCTGGCTGCGTTGAAGAAGAAGGGCCGCCGCATCGGCCGGATCAAGTTCGCCCGCGAGGTCACTTCTATTGACTTGAAGCAGTACAGCAGCACGCATAAGATCGACCGGGCTTCGGGCCGGGTGAAGATCGCGAACGTGACTGGCTGGGTGAAAGTGCGTGGCCTGCACCAGCTCGACCAGGTGGACGAGCTTGCAAACGCGAAGCTCGTGCGCCGCCCGAACGGGTATTTTCTGCTCGTCACTTGCTATTCACACCCGCGCCCGAACAGTGGGCGCGCAACACAGACTTTCCAACCAGGCACATCGGTTGGGATCGACATGGGTGTAGCCACCCATGTCACCCTCTCCAACGGGGTCAAGCTGGACGCGATGTTCGAAGAAACCGACCGCCTTCGCCGGCTGCGCAGAAAGCTTGCGCGGCAGGTGAAAGGGTCAGCGAACCATCACCGTACCCAGCATTTGATTCGGGTGGAGAGCGCAAAAATCACTCGCCGGAAAGAAGAGTGCGCCACCAAAGTGGCGCACGAGCTGTTGAAGAACGAGCGAGTGTATTTCCAGGACGAGAATCTTTCGTCTTGGCGCAAGCGCTCCGGATATATCCGTGGTGGAAAGCGCGTGCATGCTTCAATTCTGGGCCGCCTAAAAATGATCCTCGCCGCTCATCCCCGCACCGTCATGGTGGACAGATGGGCGGCGACAACCGCGACGTGCGTGTGCGGGGTGAAGACACCCCATCACGTGTCGAAACGGATGTTCGCTTGCCCGTCGTGCGGGTATCGCGAGGACCGTGACATTCACGCGGCGCAGAACATGATCCGCTTCGGGGAAGGCGCACTCCCCGCCAGTCAGGAACTGACTGGAACTCCTGTGGAGATTGATGTTAGACGTTCAGCAGGAATGGATTTTGCATCTGTTCCTGGGGTTCGCGTTCGGTCGGTGAAACAGGAAGCGGCGACCTCTTTAGGGTCGCCGTAGTTCACTCAGAGACGCGTACGAGTCCGAGATGGGTCGGAGTGCTGAACACGTACTTGTGACATCCTCGGCGGGGCTAACGGGCCGGGGCGCTGATTCAATGGCAGATGTCTCGGCACCCGCTCTCCCTTTCGAAGATACCCCTTGCTGAGGAGCTGCGCAGCGCTTTGGTCGGCCTGTCGAAACATTGTGAGAATCTGCAATTCTCCGCCGGTCTCACGCAGAGACATGAGCAACGTGAATCGGCAGGCCGCCGGAACAAAACAGGCTGGACAATCCGTGGGCGGGCAGTTCGCCGCCTCCCAAAAGACCGAAGCGAGCGGGGCGGGGCTCACCCCCGCGCCCGAAGACCCGCGCCTGGCTTTGGCCCGGCAGATGCGGGAGCAGCGTCTAGAACGCATCGCTGAACGGCAGCAAGAGATTGTGCGGCTGCGCGAGGAAATGCACCTACAGAATCGCCGCCTGTTCGAGCATGAGATGGCGCTCACGATCCGCGACCAAGTGCCCGAAGCGACCCACCTCGTGCTGGGACGCACCTACGACGGTCACAAGGAATGGAGCTTCGCCGGGGTCGAAGGCGCCGATGAGCAGCCGCTCGACCTCTCGGTGGAACTGGACACGCAGCTCGACCGAGCCGCTGATGAGACCGGTCTTGATTCCGGTGATCATTACGCCGACGAAGGTGAGCTCCTGCACGGCACTGATCCTTCGGAGACCCCGTACGGTGACTGGGACGAGATCGTGCGCATTGACCTGGCCGCGGCGGAGCAGGAGTCACACGTGGACGTTGAGCGCGCGTTCCTTGACACCGGTCAGCTCACCGAGAAAGGCTTTAACAGCGCGTATGCCGCCGCTGTCGAGCAGCTGAATTTGGGCGCGAACAACTCTTACACGCGCGGCGATATGCAGGAGTATGCGGTCGAGAACTTCGTACTGGAGAACGGTGACTCACCCAGTGATGAGCAGCTGGCGCAGATCGCTGACCTGGCGAGCCGGGAGTACGCCGACGGGGAGCCGAGCGATACGGTGTACGAGCTCGAAGCTGAGCGGCGCGACGACGCTATCCAAGATGCGGCGAAACAGCTCGGCCTGAAGCTCGTCCAGGGCTAAACCGCGCCCGCCGGTCTCACGCAGAGATATGAGCAACATGAAGCGGCAGGCCGCGGGCGCGAAACAGGCGGGCGTATCAGTGGGCGGGCAGTTCGCTGCGTCCCAGAAGACGGAAGCGAGCGGGGCGGGGTTACTCGCCCCGCTCGCGCATGAACCGGCCGAGGGCGTGGTGGTGAGTGAGCCATTCACTGTCAAATGGACGGAACGCAACGTGCTCCCGAGCCCGCGGCACCGGAAGCCGCGCGACATCGAACGCCGCTTCGAGATGGACGCTGAGGTGCGGAGCGTTGCCCGCGAGGACACTGGTGAAGCGTTCCAGATGAGCGAGTTCATCAGTGGGTCGGGCAACCTGGATTTCGAGGTGCGCCACTACGACGGCGAACTCTACCGCCCGATGGTGGCTGGAGACATCTGGTCGTACACCAACACCACCATGGAGCCGCCCTACCTGAACGCCACCGACCGGCTCGAAGCCACCCCGGAGCGCATCCGAGATCAGCTGACCCGCCTTGAACGTAACTGGGACGAGGGTGGGTACGAGTACGAGTACGTCACCTCCCCGTATCAAGAGGGCGACGACAGCGAAGAGGGCGCACGCGAGATGGTGCAAGCCGAGATCGACGGATACCTCGCTATTGACGGTGAGCTGTGGCAGAAGACCGAAGAGCCGACCTACTACGTTTCTACGTTTGGGATGGGAGGCAACCACGGCAGCACCGCTCTGTTTTTGAGCGCAAAGCACACTCCGAGTGGAGACAACCTCAACCGCAAAGACAATGTGTTCACCCTGGACGAGTTCGAGGAGGCGAAAGCCTACGCGCTCGGTGTCGCACGCGGTCGCGGCGATACTGATTCCATTCGTAGCATCGAGAATCACCAGCCCATTGCGGTGCCGCGAGACCGGCCGTGGCGGCACCCAGTCAGCGCTGAGCGCCTGAGCGGCCGTTCGAGAGAGTATATCGGCGACGACCTGGCCTCGAACGAACGCGCCCTCACTGACCTGAAATCTCGCATCAAGCAGATCGACGGCGCCGTCTACACGGACGACGAGGGGCGGCAGCGCGTGGATTTCAGCCGGTTCACGGACAGCGTGCAGTCGGACTACAAGGCCTTGAACAAGCGCATTCGCAGTCTGCGCGTTCCGCTCGACGACGAGTTTTAACCGGGACCGCACCCGCCGGTCTCACGCAGAGACATGAGCAACATGAAGCGACAGGCCGCGGGCGCAAAACAGGCGGGCGTATCAGTGGGCGGGCAGTTCGCCGCCTCGCACAAGACAGAAGCGAGCGGAGCGGGGCTTTCGGGCTCCGCTCCCTCGCCAGAGGACCTGTACGCCCTCAACGATGAACTGACTGCGGGGCTTGCCGAGCACGGCTGGGTGGCCGACACTGAAGAGGATTATGACCGGCTGGACGATTTCACGCACGCGGTCGCAGGCGCGCCGTCGTACGAGCGATCTTCGCTGATGCAGTCGTTTCTGAACCAGTCTGACCCGACCTATCCAGGGGAGCTCAGTGTCGACGCCCGGCGGCCAATAAGCGAGCGGTCGTTCGTATCGCCAGGTCATACCGGCGAGGCGTATCGCGCGCGCCCGCCCGCCGCGGTGCGTCACCCAGACTTCACCGCCGCTGCGTTGGAGGACATGTTCGACGGTAGCATAGCCCGTGACGGCGACTGGCTCACGTTCGAGCGAGGCTATCCGTACAAACTCGCGCGGGTGCTGGTGTCAGATGACGGAGACGCGCTGTCGTACGAGGAGAAGTTTCAGGGCAAGTGGGTGCCGCAGCCTCACGAGCTGGAGAAGCTGCAGGACCGTCTACGCCACGAGCGGCTCGCCGCCGCCGGGATCGAGCTGGGCCGTGAGGTGGAGTATGTCAGCGCGTCCGGGGCTACGTCCATCACCGGGGGTAGGCGCACCGATGACACGCCGCGCGGGAAGGAGCTGGCGAAGCTGATCCGCGCCGACGTGAAGCGCGCGACCGCATACGGCGCCCTGCCGGAAGATATGAAAGTCAGCGTGCGCACGGACAGCGGTGGCTTTACCCCTGCCTTTCACGTCACCGCGACGATGCCCGCCGGTCGGCATCGCATTCAGCGCACCGAGGGGATGACGGATGAGCAGTGGCACATCGAACTGGAGCGCACCCGCGGGACGACGGCCGAAGGGAAAAGTGTCCAGAATGCCCTCAGTACAATCGGTGAGCAGTGGCGCAGCGACGAGATCGACTCCATGAGAGGCTACCGCGATTCCGCCTATTACTGCTTCGTGGACGTGAGTGAGGAGCGGCCCGGTTAGGCCGCCGGTCTCATACAGAGATATGAGCGAGATAAACAGGCATTCCGCCGGATCGAAGCAGGCCGGCGTCAGCATGGGCGGGAAGTTCGCCGCCACCGAGAAAACCGAGGCGTCCGGCGCGGGACTGGCGGCGCCGGTTCAGACCTACACAACGAAAACCGATGTCATGGAACAGGCCATTCTGCCCGCCCTGGGCGAGCATGCTCAGGACTTTGACGTGGACCAGATTTTTGATGAAGCGTTCGAGTTTACCAACGGGGCGCTGACTCAGTCGTGCAGTGACGAGGAGTTCTGGGAGATCGCAGCGCGTCACGACCGCACAGCTCAGACCGAACCCGCGCTGCCGCAGCTGAGCCCATCACAGCTTGAGAAGCTCAATGACGGCGAAGACGTGGACACGAACGCGTGGGGCGAAGAAGACGCCGAAGCGAGCGTCTTCAATGTCGTGCGCGCGCACGTGGAGGCGAAATCCAAGTGGGAGCGGGAGCTCACGTACATCGACGCCAGCGATCAGCTGAACAGTGATCAGATCGACGCGTACCTGGCGGACGACACTGACGATCTGACGGAAATCGAAGAGCAGTATTACGAGAGCACATGCGATGCGAGCGAGCGCATGGCGAAAGAGATACTGGAGGAGCTCGGAGTCGAAGATGCCGACACGGTAGACGACGACCTGATCCGGGAACTCGGCGAGATCGTGCGGGAACATGACGAGTCCGACATTATCAGTGACCTTGCCCGGAACACGCCCCCGCAGTTGATGCGCGCGCCGGTGAGTCAGGAAGACTTCGGCGACCCGGACGAGCTGCGCCGCTGGATGGCTTCGGACGAGAACCTGTACGGCTACACCCGCGATGAGCTGTACAACGGCAGCGATGAGCGGTCGGCCGATGCGCGCGAAGCGTACCTCACCGGGTATCTGCGCCGCGCCGGGGTGAGTGTCGATGCGTTCACGGTCGAAGACAAAGAGAATATCCGCACGCTCGCGACCGACGGCCCGTACTACTGGCATGAAGGTGTCCGGCTCGATGTGATCTGGCATGGTGACATTCGTGACGCCAGCGCGACGGAGGAGGGGCGCACGATCCGGCTCGGCGGCGCGCCGGAGCATACCCGCGAGAACCCGGCGGGCCGCACGCACCTGGTACTGCTTGACTCGGTGAACGGTGCCGGTATGGACGCGAGCATCAGCACGCCGGTGACGGTGACGCTCACCCAGGACCGGGGCGCGCATCTGGACTCCGGCGGCACAGCATACGGGTATGGCTGGGACGACACCGCCGGCGTGGTGAAGTCGGCGTACGGGGTTGGTGTCGCGGACATGTCGCGCGCCGGGTACGACCGTGAGAGTTACGAGCAGCATCCCGACGGGGAGCTCACCGAGCGCGGGAAGCTGCAGGCCCGGCACGACATCGACGCCGAACTTTCACAGCACAGGGCCGACCTGCGCCGCCGCGACGAAGACGCCCGCCGGCGAGGCCCAGACGAGGACCTCCCGGACGCGCAAGTGGCGGAGTGGAACGCCGTGCACGACCGCGTATCTCTCCTGGAGTCGGCGAGGTTTGAGACTTTCCGGCCCGGCTCAGCCCGCAACAACCCGGCATAGGAAGGTGAATTAGCTCATGACCGCGCTTCTCCCGCTCGCCCCGTCCCTGTGGACGCAGCCCATTACGATCGAGCGGGAGACGCCGGCTGAGCGCCGCGCACACGCCCGCACCGACGAGGAACTTGCCCTCCGGATATGCGCGGAGCGGGCGCCGCTGAAAATCAGATGGCGGGCCTCCTGGAAGCCGGACAAGCTCGAGCAGCTCGCGCGCCTCAATGAGCGCGGCCGCGGAGGGAAGGCTCAGGGCGCGTCGATCGACCAGCTCGCGGTCAACTATCTGCGGCACGAGAAGACCGCATACGACCGGATCGTGGACCGGCTCGACGGCGCACACGTGGGGGAGTACGACTGGTATCCGTCCGTGTTCCTGATCGTCAAGCGCCGCGTGCACGACGCGATCATCCAAGATTTCCCGTGGCTGGAAGAGGAAGCCGAACGGCAGTATGAGCGGGCTGAAATGCGCGCTGAGCAGCTGTCCTGGCGTTAGCAGGTCGCGCGGGGCCCGAAATGTTCACACAGCGCGACGACAATCATCATCCCGCTCGGCACGACCGGCCAGCGCGCGCCGAGGCGGTGCTCGGCCGCCTGGAACCCGGCGTGCTGCACAGTGAGCTGCCACAGCGACACGGGCGCGCTTGCGCCGCCGTCCGACCACACCGGGAGCTGAAACACCCGATCCCAGGTAGAGTGTGCGGGGGCGTCGATCGCAGCGTACAGCGCCGCCCGGATCGTGCGCAGCCGCTCGGGTTTTGCGCCTCGGGCGGCATGCTGCGCAGCGACGAGATCCACCACGTGCATGATCGCGAGCGGGTCGAGCGACACGGGACCGGGGTGCTCGCTCACAGCCGGGCCTGGCTGATCATGCAGGGGAGACATGTGCCGCCTTTCGGGGGTTGCGCCCAATTTTAGCGCACGAAAAGAGCCGCCTCGAGGGCGGCTCAGTTTCGAGGGAATCGCGGCTCGTCAGGCGCCGCGCAAAGAAGAGACCGCCTGGTCGATCTTGTCGGGCCGGTAGCCGGACCAATGCTCATCGGGAGTGACGATCACCGGGGCCTGCAGATACCCGAGCTCTTTCACTCGCGCGAGCGCAGCTTCGTCTTGTGACATGTCGATGACGGTGTGCGGCACCCCGTGATCGTTCAACCTACGGGCGGTGGCGGTGCACTGCAGGCAGCTGGGCTTCGAGTACAAGGTGATGGCGGGAGCAGACATAGGGAAGAGCCTTTCGAGAGATGGACGACCGGGCAAAGGCCCGACATTACTGTGTGAGACCGGCGCCCTATCCGGCTCACTATGCGCGCCGGTCTCACACAGAGACATGAGCGAGATAAACAGGCACTCCGCCGGATCGAAGCAAGCTGGCGTCAGCATGGGCGGTAAGTTCGCCGCCACCGAGAAAACCGTAGCCACCGGGCAAGGGCTCACCCCGCCCGCGGGCTACACCCCGGCGCTGGGTGACAGCACCACCCGGGAAGAACGCGACGCGGCCGTCAATTTCACCGCCCGGGACGCTGAAATCCGCGCGCTGTGGAACCGGGACACCGGCATCCGGGAAGCGGAGGCGCAGGCGAGCGAGCTGAGTGCTGCGCTCGTGCGAGACACGCTCCGCTGGCGGTACCCGGAGGCCGACCACGTCATTATTGCCGAGCACAACGGCGAAGACCGGGAGCTCGGCGAGGTACGCGCCGCTGACAGCAGCGTCATCGCATACGACGCCGTGATCGGTGAGTATGACGACCACCGGGACTACTCGCGCGCGTCGCAAGTGAACGTCGCTGACTCGGAGCTGCTGGATGACCTGTGGGCGCACGTCGGGGCGCTGCCGCGCATCGGGGAGAACGCCCCGCACAAGACGACCGGTGACCTCACCAAATACGGGGTGGACCTGTACCGGCTCGACCTTGACCCGGCGAGCAGTAACCACCGCCGCCTGACCGAGGCGTACGACGTTCAGGACTCCGACTGGGAAGAGGCCGCGGAGGTGCTCGCGCGTGACCTGCAGTACGAGGACGAGTTTTACGGCTGCAAGCACGAAGACATCGTGAAAGAGATCATCGACAACGGGCGCAGGTTCCACCCGGAGCTCGCAAAACGCATCCCCGACATCGTGAACCGCAACGCCATCGTGCGCGCTTACGACGCGGGCGTGCATCACCCGCTCGATGAGCGGTTCGAGCAAGACTGGTGCGACACCACTATCAATGAGCTGAATGGGCGACCGCTCAACAGTCGTTCAGGCGCGGCCCAGCGCGAGCGGCTTGAGGAGGTGCTCTCTATGCGCGCGGAGCTCGAAGCGGGCCGCCTGAAACCGAAAGATATTGTCGGGACGGGCTATCGGCGCACGAAGACCGTGGCGCGGGAATATCTCGACCAGCGCGAGCGGGCGGCGCATGAGGCGATCCGCACCCGGGGCCGGTCTCTCGTGCAGGAGAGCTGGTTTTCGGCCGGGGAGCTCGCCCGCGCCCGTGATGAAGCGCTCGGTCTCGCAAGCGAATAGACACCTACTGCGCGCGTCCCATAGGGCAAGCAGCAGGTAGGCACCGCGCCCGCCGCCTGAGACGCACAAGGAGCGATCACTATGGAACAGCAGTTCAACGTCGGAGACACGGTCTACGTCACGCAGGCCGGTCGCGTGCAGCGCCGTGTCGAGATTGTCCGCGTCACTAAGGCGCGCGCGTTCATCATGCACGGCGCCACCGAGACCGCGTACCGCCAGGACAACGGAAGTCAGGTGGGCGCCTCGGGGTTCGCTGTTCCTCGTCTGTTTCAGCCCACGGACCGTCTCGATCGCGAGTACAACGCCATGCAAGGGCGCGCGCTCGGTGCGCGCCTGGGCGATGCAATGTCGAAGTTCTTCGACGGAGATGCTACGCCCGCATCACTCGCAAAGGTGCAGGGCATGTTCGCGGCCTGGGAGCAAGCAGCGTCGCAGCACATCGTGGGCCAGGCATGACCCGGGCTACGCAGCTCGTCGGCATCGGCGGGCAGAAGGAGCACGGGAAAGATGCGTTCGCGCGCGAGCTTGCTGCGCTCGGTGGGCGCTGGCGTGTGCTCGGCATGAGCGACCCGCTGCTGGACGCGTTTTTGCTGATGAACCCGTGGGTGATGGTGGACCCCTATTTGGGCCTCACGTCGCAGCGTAACGGTGATCCGGTGCACGGCGCATGGCAGGCGAAGACGCTCGTGGAAGCAGTCGGCTTCACCGCGGCGAAGCGGGTGCCGGAGGTGCGGCGCATGCTGCAGGTGCTCGGCACTGACATCGTGCGTAAGGCGAACCAGGACGCCTGGGTAGACGCGACAAGGCGCAGTATTACGGCCGCGTTCCGGCAGGGCGAAAGCGTGATCGTGACGGGAATCAGGTTCCCAAACGAGCTGAACCTGATCACGGCCATGGGCGGCCGCACCGTCTGGGTGGAGCGCCCCGGCCATCCGGCCGCGCCCGGCGCAGCGCACGTGTCGGAGCACGCGCTGACCATGGATGACTTCGACCGGCTCGTGATCAATGACGGCACGCTGGACGACCTGCGCCAGCAGGCAGCTTTTCTGCTGGACGCGGCGGCGTGACGGCGCACATCTGCCCGCCTGACCACGCCCACGCCGCGAAAACTACCTGCCATTTCACACACCGCTGCCAGTGCGCCCCATGTCACCTGAACGGGAACGCGTACCGACGCCAACAGCGCGCCGCGAAGGTCGTCAAAGCCCGGAAAGTGCCTGTCGCTCCCGTGCGCGCGCACGTCATGCAGCTGCGAGCGTACGGGATCAGCTGGCGACGGCTGAGCGAGCTGTCGGGATCGAGCATTAGCTTCGTGCGGGCACTGGTCGAAGGGTACCGGACCGCCGAGCGGTACGGGCAGCTTCCCGACGGAGTGGATGCAGAGGTCGCGGCGCGGCTGCGGTGGATTCAGCCAGAGCTGCGTTTCGCAGGCCCGAAGGATCAGATCGAGTCGGCAGGCTCCCGCCGCCGGTTGCAAGCGCTGATCGCCGCAGGTTGGTCAGCGCCGCTGTTGGCCGAGAAGCTGAGCACCACCCGCGGATACGTGCGCGACATGGCCGTAGGGACGCGCCGCTTCCTTCCCGATCATGTGCACCGTATCGAGCGGCTGCACCGCGCGCTATGGGATCAGCCGCCGCCGCGGAGTGAACAGTACGAGAAGCTCGCCTACGCCCGCGCGCTCAGCATGGCGCGCCGGTATGACTGGGTGACCACGCTCGCCTGGGATGACATCGACCGAGACGAAGCCCCTGCGCGGCTGAGCGACGCAGGCGGTGAAGAGACTAACGCCCCTGACGAGACCGCTGTTATCGAGCTGATGGCGGGGCGCCGGGTGCCTGCCGCGCGGGCTGACTATCTCGCCGCGATCGACCGACTCACGGCGAGGGACGTCAGCCAGACTGAGATCGGCGAGCGCATCGGCTGGTCCCAGGCGCGCGTGAGCAAGGTGCTCAGTCGCGCCCGGGACGAAGCTCGTGCTAACTAGTCCAGCTCCGGGTCGGGGCGGTCGAGCAACGGGCCTTCGTGGAGGCGGGCGCGCAGCTGCTGGGCGACATCCACAAACTGGTGGTCGTCGCGGTACTCCTCCGCGGCCTGGGCGAGCTCGGCAGTGAGAAGGGAGCGGCTGCTGATGCGGCCGCGGTTCGTGAAGTCACGCAGGTGCTTGTAGCGGGTGCCGTCCGCGACGTTGATGTTGACCGCCTGCATAGCGACCGCCCAGTCGGCGGCACTCATCTTCTCGTCCGACGCTTCACGTGCGCGGGCGTGCACGCCCGGATCAGCGATGCCCTCCCACGCATCTCGGGCGTGCGCGATATGCACCGCGGGGATGCGCTCGTGCCCGTCGAGATAGTTCATGAGCGCGCCGGCGCTGTATGGAGCATCGCGGATCGCTCCGTCATGCAGGCGGGACGAGCCCTGGTCGCCCGAAAGCTCAGCGTCGATGCGGTCTTCGGTCGCGGCGCCGGCGAAGTTGCTGCGCTTCGTGACTGACATCTGCATGCTGTTCGGGCTCACGACCACCTCGGCCCGGGCGCCGTACTCTTTGCGCAGGAAGTCTTCGATCTCCAGCCGGTAGTGATGCGCCGTGTCGGGTTTGATGCCTTCCAGCGAGCAGGTGAGCTGCTGGGTGATCACCGTCGGTTCGTTGTCGCCGTGGTGATGGTCCAGGTTCTCTCGCTCGACGTGGAGCCGGTACATGCCGCCCGCCACGTCTTCACGGCGCACCTGGGCTTTCTGACGCACCATAAGGAGGTTGCCCTCCGCCCAGCGGGACTCGCGCCCAAACGCATCCACTAGGGTGCCGAGCTGCGCGATCTCCCGCTCGCGCAGCGGCTCCATCGACGGGTCAAGGGAGCGCCCCAGCCGGGTGATGTGACGCAGGCGCTGCTCATGGAGGAAGTTTTCGCCGCGCGCTCGCACCCCCTCGTCTACTTCCTCATCGGCCAGCAGGTCGCTGTCCAAGATGTCGCCGACTTCAACATAGTTGTCGGTGAAGCCGTCGCGGGAAGTGAGATAGACCGGCGACCCGTCCTCGTCGTCATGCGCGCGCAGATACTCACTGAGGTCAGGTTCGAGGGCACGCTGCGCGATCTGCGCCTGCGCGGTGAGTTCTTCTTCCGGCTCGGGCGCGAGAAGTGCGAACCCGCTCGCCTCGGTCTGTTGACTGGCCGCGAATTGCCCGCCGACTGATTTGCCCGCCTGCTTGGTGCCTGCGGCTTGCCTGTTGATGTTGCTCATGTCTCTGTGTAAGACCGGCGCGGGGAGGAGGGTCAGAGGCGTTCGTATTTTTGGGCGAGGCCCTGCTGGGACATGTTGATCTGGCGCCCGTTGTCCACGCGATACATGCTGACGAAACCGTTGACGGAGCGGCCGCGGCGCACGATCACCCCGTCACGTTTGCGCCGGTACAGCGCCGGTTTCGGGCCGTTTTGTACAGCCTGGTTCATGCGCGCGGCGAGGGCGCGGGCGGCGCGCTCCTGGTCCGCCTCGTCGGTGATGTGGACGAGGTTGTCTTCGACGTAGTCTCGGGCCCGGTCGAGCGCGGCGTATTCCAGCGCTTCCTGGCGGGTGAAGTCTGGGCGCGAGTCGGTGCGCAGAAATTCGGCGTCGGCGATGACGAGGCTGCGGTCACGCTGCGCGTACCGTTCCGCGGCCTGGGCGACCGCTTCGGCGTGCTCGTGGGAAAGCTCACCCTCGGCGTACCGGTCAAGTTTCGCTTGATGCGCGGCACGTTCAGCCTGCACGCGCGCCATGTTCGCCCGGTCCTTCTCGGCCACGTACGCCTCGTACTCAGGCGTACCGATCCGAGGCATGGCGGGCCGCGAGGGTACTAGGGCCGCGCCGGATGCTTCGGTCTGGCGAGTGGCGGCGAACTGCCCGCCCACTGATACGCCCGCCTGTTTCGTGCCTGCGGCTCGCCGTTTGATGTTGCTCATGCCTCTGCGTGAGACCGGCGGGCTTAGCCGCTGAAATGGAAGCTGTATTCGTCCTGGTACATGCGCCCCTCAGACTGCGACGGCGGTCGGTGCTGCGAGCGCTTCAGGAACAGGCTGTTGATCTGCTCGTACGTCTTCCCGACGAGCAGGAAGTCGTTACTGCGCTTCCCGGCCGCGTCCGTCCAGATGCCGCCCTCGGTGACTGACCCGATCGTCACGCCGCGGTCGCGGATCTCTATTTTCTTCGCCACAAGATGCCTTCCGTGATGCTTAAATTATCTGTCAGCTGGCGCTTGATGTTTCGCACCTCGTCTTCGCTATACAACGGGTTATCGTACTCGGCGATGAAGGCCCGCATTTCGGCCGGGTCGGCGGTCAGCAGCGGCTCCTGGTATCCGTACTGCTCACGGGTGAACGCGGCAAATGAGCGGGCCCGGTCGATCAGAGCTTCCTGATCTAATAGCTCGTATTCTTCCTCGGGCGGGAACGCCATCCCGAAGTCGAACGGTGGGATGAGCCGGCATGACCCGTCTTCTTGCTGGAGTACGCCGATGTTGCTGAGGTTGCTAGTGCGGTCCGTGTTGCCGATGATGATGTCGAACGCGGCCATCTTTAACGCTTCCGGGCCGACGTCAGTGTCGGCGGCGCGGTTCATCGTTTCGATCTGCGCCTTGACCCGCTTCCAATCATCGTTCTCGATGAAGAACTCGTCGTCGGAGTCCCAGTCGTCATCCTCGTCTACGAACTCGGCCGCGTCGAAGTGGGACAGCAACCGCTCGCGCTCTTCGGGGCCCTTGAAGTTCTCGGACTCGACTCCGATCAGCGCCTCTCCGGTTGCCGGGTCGAGGTACTGCTTGGCGTCGTACTGCACCGCGTTCTCGAGGCTCATGATGACAGCGACCCGGCTCGCGAACTCCTCCCTCACTGCCTCGTGCTGCATCGCATCGAGCTTGATGAACGCATCCCGCTCAGGGTCGTAATACTTCGGCGCCGACCCGCCCATAACCCGCACCTCGGGCTGTTCCGGTTCCAGGTCTGCGAGCCGACGGATTTCACGCGGGCCGGAAGTGAGGCAAGCGGCCGGCCCGCGTAGACCTGCGCCGCTTGCCTCGGTGCTCAGAGTCGGGGAGAAACGTCCACCGACGGCCGTGCCTCCCGCTATTCGCTTACCGCTGGGATGCCTTGAAACAGTGCGCATGACACTGTGTGAGACCGGCCGACGCCCAGACTGCCTGTGAAATAGCAACCCGGGCGTCGTGATGTATCCAGTACTCCTCGTCAGCGTCCTTATTGCAGGTCGGCGCGCAGCGCTTCGGCTTCTTCCGCCTGTGCGGCAGCCAGCTCGGCTTGGGAGATGAGCAGGTTCACTGTGTCGTCGCGCCGGTCCTGATACTCCTGGAACTCTTGCTCCGTCCAAGGAGCGTCAGCGTGCTGCTGCATAAGCTCCCGGGCCGCGCGGTCTATTTCATCTGCGCTGAGGTGGCTAAAGTGCTCAGGCTCTAGTTCTGCGCGAATTTCGTACGCAGCGTCTTCGTACGTGCGCACACTCCCGACCAGGTCGCCGCGCTCCTGCGCTTTCGACCAGACCTCTGAAAACGATCGTTCATTGTACTCGCCGCTGTCCAGGAACCGGCGGTTCAGATCCGGGGGAGAGGCGAGCGCCGCGTCCAGGTCGACGGTGTGTTTGGCGAAGCTGTCGGTGTCACCGAGCCCGGGATATTGTGCATCGTTGGCGAGATCGCCCAGGGCCCACTCGTGCTCATCCGACACGGTGATGTCGTTCCCGTGCGCATCTTCCAGCCCGGTGAAACACCATGTCGGGTGTCCGTCGGGATGCTCTTCGAGGAGCATTTTCGCGGCGGCCGGGTACTTATCTTTCACCGCCACGGCGAGCTGGAAGTCGTACAGCTTATTGGACTGCTCGGTCATCGCGGCGTGAATTTCGCGGATGTTGACCTGCTGCGAGACGGCCCAGCCCGCCTGGCGTCGGAGATGATCATTCACGACCGGTGCGAGCGGAGCGGCGCCCGAAAGCCCCGCTCCGCTCGCTTCCGTCTTTTGGGAGGCGGCGAACTGCCCGCCTACTGATACGCCTGCCTGTTTCGTGCCCGCGGCCTGCCGCTTCATGTTGTTCATGTCTCTGCGTGAGACCGGCTATTTTTCTTGCCGCGAAATTTCTGCATTCAGCATGGTGCGTAGGTCGCGCGTGTCCTGCACCTCTCCGACTTCTCGGTCGGCCTCCAGCAGCTCCTTGCGGGCGGCCCGAGCGTCGGTGCAGTAGCCGCGCTCAGCGAGCATGGCGAGCTGCGGGAAGTCGCGGCGCGTGTACGTGGCGAACGATGCGATGTCTTGCATCCGATCCCGCATGCCGGCGTCGAACACCTCGCCACCGGTGCCCGGGAAGAATCCTCGGTCAATTTCGCGGGCGATCTCCTCGTACACGTACGGACTCCCGTACGTGCCGCGGTCCGTCTCGTTTGCGAACTTGACGGCTTGGGTGTGGTTCCAGATGACGTCACTGGCGAACTCTTCGGTGACCGCAGGCTCACCGCGCAGGTCGGCGGTGAAATCCATGTGCAACGTGTCATCGAGCAGCTGCACGTCGGCGTCATATTTCCGAGTGAGGGTGTCCGCCACGAGCTGACCGCCGCGCTGCATCTGGTGGGCTGTGAGATTTCCCGCGGAAACCGGATCCTCATGCACGGTCGCGGTCAATGAACCTTCGCCCTGCTGGTGATCGCCGTGCGCCGTCACCTGAGCCACGTAGATCCCCTCCAACCCGAGCTCTTGACCTGTCCAATCGGCCGGCTCGCCCTCTGAGTACGGGGTTCCTTCTCCGAAGTCGTCAGGACGGATTTCAGCGAACGGGTCCGCGGCGCGCACTGGAGCGTCTGCGCTGAGCGTGGACCCAGATCCGGTGTCGAGCGCGAGCGTGACGGATCCGTCCGGATTGTGCAGCACTCCGGTCACCTTGTGCACGTCACCGTCCCAGTCATCACCCGACCCGACTTCGACGTAGTCGCCAGTACGGATCAGCCGCGCAGCCATGATGAGCCGCTCTGTGTCGGCATCGTACTCATACTGGGCGGGCGGAACGTCAGAGCCTGCCAGTCCCGCCCCGCTCGCTTCGGTCTTGTGAGAGGCGGCGAACTGCCCGCCCACTGATACGCCTGCCTGTTTTGCTCCGGCCGCCTGCCGGTTTATGTTAGTCATGCTTCTGAGTGAGACCGGCGGGAATAGTCGGCCCAGATGTTGGGGTTCGCCTCACTCAGCTGGCGGCGCGAAAGTGTCTCGATCTAGAGTGAGATGTCCGGACAGATCAACGACGTCCTCGTCCAGCCCGAGTGCCCGTGCAGCTTCTCCTGCCTCGATCGCAAGCGCTCCGGGTCGGTATGTTCCCAGGACGATGTTCGAGTATTCGTCCGGCCAGTGTGCTTCGACGGCTTTTAGCATTCGTTTCAGCAGGGCGGCGTCTAGCTGCAGTATTTCGCCATCTAGTGTGACGGAAACACGCAAATCCGTCGTCTGATCAGACTTCTGCTCTGCCGTGCGCACGCCCTTCACCGGTGCGCCGACGGCCAAAAGGGCCAGCTCCAGGTTGGCCGAGTTATTCGTCTGAAGGAGCACGCCCGGAGCGGTCTCGAACTGCTCAATAAAGCGAGTGTTCTTATCTACGGGAGCGGCTGGGGTGCATCCCGTGAGCTGCGAAGTGACCAGGCAGACACTCATCAGTGTCAATATTCGAATAGCCAGGGGCATTTGCTTCATCCTCCGTTGAGCGGCGGGAGCCCCGGTGTTGCGAGCCCCGAGGAGAGCACGTCTTGACGGACACGCTCCGGTCTTTGCCGCTATCTCCTTTCCAGACTGGGGCGGAGGAGTGTCCGTACCCATCTCCGCGCTGTACGAGCGTTATGCGACGCAAGCCGCACGCGAGGTCGACATGCGGCTCTTGGCGAGTGAGATGAGGCACAAGACTGTGAGCGAGACTGGTGCTATATCACCGGCTCCACGGAGACAAATTTCATCGTCTGATCATCCCAATAGCAGGTCTGCAGAATGATCGGCCCGGTAAGGGTATTGATGTCGTCAGTTGTGGAGGTGCGCTGTGGCCGGTCAATCATCTCGATGACGCGGTAAAGACGTTCACCGGTATTGTCCACGATGTTGATCTTGTCGCCGATGCCAAGCGGCAAGATCACGTCGCCGCGCCCATCTGTGCCCCAGCAGCCGTTATGGGCGGAGTAGACCGGCACCTCGAACCCGGTGTTTTGGTTATAGGCGATCATGCGTGTCCACGATCCCGGGCAGGCATCCACTTCGGCCTGACCGCCGTCTCCGCCGAGCACCACGCGTGGTTCGGTCTTAGCGACCGTGCGGGCGGCGTGCGTAACGGAGGTAGCGGCTTCGCCGATGATCTTGTTTGTCAGCTCCGGCGCTGCGACCGTACCCACGAGCACAGTAGAAGCCGCCAGGATGATGAGCGCTATGACGATCGCTGCTAGTGCGCTGAGTCCCGTGAACCACCAGCGCTTGCGATGCTGGCGCCGAGGAGCATAGTGGGACTTCCCGCGCACAACCGTCGGGACAGTATCGGAGGACGGTTCTTCGAATCCGAGGAGCGCCAGGTCTTCGTCTACCTCGTTGTTCATGCGGCGGCGCCGCCGAGAATGATGTCCAGCTCGCCCGTGATGGCAAGCAGCTGATCGCGCAGCTCGAGCACGCGGCGCCGTAATCGCGGGTGCTCGAACGCGACGCCCTCGGCTTCGGCTTCTTCAAACTGGGCGAGCAGATCGGCGTCGTCAAAAATGAGCACCTCACCGGCGGCTTCGTCGTGCACTTCTATCGGGAAGTCGCTGTCTTCAAATTCGAGGTACAAAATCTCAGCAGCCATGATCGGGCTCCTCTCTTTCCCATGACGCATGCGAACTTACGGCTTCGCCTTGCGCGGCTTGCGTGCCGTCGTCCTCTTCTTCGGCACGTACGCGGGCTGCTCAGGCAGATCAACGTTCGCCCATTCGTGCTCGTCGATGAGCGTTTTCACGACCTTCTGCACGTTCGCTGCGGTGTCTTTCACGACGTTCGGATTGTCGGACTGCACTTTCGCCCAGCCGGCGACATACCGACCCGTGCTCGGAGTGGGGTCCATGCCGTTCATGCGCAGCAGGACGTGACTGATTGAATCGGCTTCAACTTCCATCTCGCCGCGTTTCCCGCCCGCTCCAGTGTGGTAGTCCCCGTCGTGCTCTTTCTCCATGTGCCCGGCAGCGATGTGGCCGAGCTCATGCGCGAGCACGCGGGCTTTGTCTGCCGGAGTGAGTCCTGCTGCTACAACCACGCGCTTCTCGCCCGTCACTTTGTTGATCGAGGTGTAGCCTTTCGCCGTGCCCGGAATCTCCTCTTCGGAGACGGGGTACCCGAGCTTCTCGATTGCGCGGGTGAGGTCACCTTCAAACCCGGGCGGGGGAGTTTCCGTGAGCTCAGGGGTGCCGTCCGGCAGCGGCGCTCCGGAGGTCTGCGAGACATCGTAGATGGTGGCTGAGGAGTACCCGAACACGGCGCGCTCGCGCTTCGGCTTACCGTCGAGGCCTGTGATGACGTTGCCCTGCGCGTCTTTCTTGTCCACCCAACCAATGCGGGGGCGGAAGATCGCAATTCCGCGGCCTCGCTCATCATAGGGCAGCACCTCCCGGTCGAGCGACTTCCACAGCGTCTTGCCGCCGACCCGCGTCGCGTCGGGCATTTGGCGGGCAATGAGGAGCTGATTGGCGAGTGAGTAGCGGTGGAACTTCGACATCGTCGTGAGGTAATTGTTCCAGTCCTCGTCATGTTTCAGATTCTCGACCGCCGACTCCACTTCGCTCGACATCGCAGCGATCTTCTCTTCGAGCGAGTCGAACTGTTCGTTCAGTGCGCCTGCCTGCTCGAGCTCGCGCTCCGCGAGCAGCAGTCCCGCGCCGCTCGCTTCCGTCTGGGTTGAGGCTGCGAACTGCCCGCCCACTGATACGCCCGCCTGTTTCGTGCCCGCGGCCTGCCGCTTCATGTTGCTCATGTATCTGAGTGAGACCGGCTGGCGTCGACCGGTCTCATGCAGAAGCGATCCCCTCCGCTCTGGTCGTCTGACTTGATGCCAGGAGCGGAGGAGACAAAACATCACGTCGACGTTACAGTCGACGTGCAGAAATTTCAGGGAGAGTGTGGCGCTCACCTGTTAGGCAAAGGGACCAAACATGGCAGTAGTAGATCGCTGGATGAGTCGCGACAAAATCACAGGCAAGAAGAAGCGCACTAATCGCTATGGAAAGGGAATGCGTTGGCTCGTGCAGTTCAACGAGCCAACGGGTGCTCGGGTGTCAAATGCGTACGAAACAAAAGACGAGGCAGATGCGGCGTTCGCTAAGGCAAAGACCGACATCGCGGCGGGAACCTATCTCGATCCGGCTGGTCGAAAGCTTCTCTTCAAAGAGTACGCTCGCAGATGGCAAGATTCGGCGCATCACAGCATGCAGTACCGCGAAGATGTGCAGCGCAAGCTGAATAAGCACATTCTTCCGTACTTTGAGAACTACGCCCTCGCTCAAATTCGACCCAGCGATATTCAGGGCTGGCTTGGCGAGCTCGCGCGATATTCGCCTACGCGGGGGCAGCGCAAGGACCTGCCTCAAGAGGCGCGAACATTGGCCAGCAGCACTCGCGCGGGCATCTTCGGCATTCTGCACACGATCCTGGATGCCGCGGTAGATGATCAGCTCATCGGCAGGAATCCTTGCGGCACGAAGACCGTTAAGCAAGCTAAGCCTGCACGCAAAGGGAGGTCACACATACAGGTATGGAGCCGAGACCGGATCCAAAAGGTGCAAGCGGCAATGGGTCCGAGATGGCGCCCCTCGGTAGACCTGGGGGCCGGATGCGGTATGCGCAGGGGTGAGATTCTCGCCTTTGATCCGTATGAGGACATCAACTGGGAGCACAAGGTCGTTACCGTCAAGCGCCAGGTTATTCGGGCGGAAAACGGCCGCAAAGCATTTTCGTTTCCGAAGTACCAGCGCACACGCTCATTTAAGCTCCCTGAGCATGTGGCGCAAAGCATCTTGTCTCACTTGGAGCGCTTCCCCGCACGAGAGGTGACGCTTCCTTGGGGCAGCCTTGACGGCCCTCTTGTAACTCAGCGATTGCTACTCACCACGAAGTACGGCAATGTCGTGGACCCGCCCTACTTCGGCAGTCATATCTGGTCACCCGCATGCCGCTCTGCCGGATTTGAACCCACGAGGGCAGAGGGCATCCACGTCCTAAGACATTCTCTGGCGTCTCACCTACTCGCGTCAGGAGCAGGCCCGGCGGCCGTGGCAGAAATGCTCGGGCACGCTCACTCCGGGATCACGATGAGCATTTATTCTCACACAACTTCCGAATCGCGCACCCAAGCAGGCACGCTGATCGACGACTTCTGGAGCTAGTCGAAAATCTGGATGCAATGAAAGATGATTCATGCACCCGCGCAAAGCTCATTGCATCCAGATTGCATCCCACGACTTTTTATCACCCCAGATCGGCTTGATTTCAGGCGGTTTTCAGTGTTCTCGACCAGTTCATGCCGAACTGAAACTCCTGCACGATGCCGGTGACGACGCCCATCGCAAAGTTGATGAGAAACATCTT